>CASDHD010000116.1 GCA_949280095.1 uncultured Bacilli bacterium | reverse complement strand
AAAATAATTATTTTTTCTGGATGCGATAAATTTTGTATTTCTTTAAATAACTCTGCGATGTTCTTAGATGTTTGCCCTAATTTACTATCTATTACAGTATCAAATTCTACTGAAAATAATTCTCTTTCTAATATACGTGCTAATTGTTTTACTGTTTCGGTTTTACCTGTACCAGGAGCTCCTTCAAATAAAAATTTATTTACTCCTGCGTTATGTCCTACAGCATTAATAATACCTATAATATCTTCTTTTATCTTTTCTGGTAGTGGTAGAGATGATTGATTTGGTTCTACTTTTATAAAAAAAGATAAATCGTAATTTTTACCTTGTGGTACGAAAGTATTAACATTAGACAATAGTGCCATTATATATTCGGATAATTGAAAATCTCCAGTTTCATCAAATTCTCTAGCTATATCATACGCTTCATTTCTGAATGCTTCATCATTTTTTTCTGAATAATATTTAATTAAATTTAATACATTTTTCTTTTTCATTTTATCACCCTACTATATTATATTTTTTCTTGGGACAAATGTCAATAATTTTGGGACATTTTTTAAAAAATATATTGACTTTATATTTTTCGAGTAGCATAATCTCATTAACAATAAAAAGCATTCCAAGTGTTATAAACAACATGAAATACTTCTCAATAAATAACTTCTCTCAAAAGTATTATTAGAAGCATTATAACACTTTCTATTGTTAGAAGTCAATACATTTTGACTTCTTTGAATGAGAAAGGAGATGATTCTTATGGCTTGTAAAAAGACAAGTTCAAGTGTTGCTTCAAAAGCATCAAAACTTTTGAAAGATGGTAGAACTTCTAAAACTACAAAATCTGTAGCTGGTTCTGCTTTATCTCAAAGGCAGCCAAAACATACACATAAGAAAAAATAATCGAGTAGAGAATAAATAATTATTTTATTTATTCCCTCTCACACCACCATACGTGCCGTTCGGGCATACGGCGGTTCAATTTGTACACTCAATATGTACTTTTGTATATTGGTCTAGTAAAAATACTAGACCTCTTTTTCTTAGCTTTTCTATATTAATAGCAAATTTCATCCAGTCTGTCTTACATACTAATTGATAACCTTTTCTTGTATTCGCTAATCCGTATGCAATATCTGCTTTTACTCCAAGCTGTTTTAGTGCTTCTTCTTGGTCTGAAGCCATAGCTGTTATTGTGAAACTGTTCTTCAAATATTGGTGTCAATTCTTGTACTATTGCTTGTTGTATTATCCTGTCCATTACTGTTGGTATTCCTAGATTTCTTTTCTGTCCATTTTCTTTTGGTATTTGAACTCTTTTAACTGGTTGTGGCTTATATTGTCTTTTCCTTATTTTATTTGTTATTTTGTCTTTGTTTTCTTTGATGTATTCTGCTATTTCTTCTACTGTTATTCCGTCTACTCCTGCCACTCCTTTGTTTTGATATACTTTCTTGTATGCCTTGTTTAAGTTTTCTTTGGCTAAGATTTTCTCTAAAAGTTCCATATTCTGTTTCCTCTTTCCTTTCCGTAGATAGATAAATCATTGATTTTGAGTAACCCTCTAGGATA
>CASDHD010000115.1 GCA_949280095.1 uncultured Bacilli bacterium | reverse complement strand
ATTTTTTTTCTTTTCCTTTGGTTGTTCTTGCTTTTCTATATAAATATTTTCTTCTCTTAAAACTTCATCATTTAATTTTACTTTAATGGATCCAACTACATCACCAGTATTGGTTTCTTCTTTCTTTTGTAGGTTTATATCTAGAGAAATATTATCCTTTTCGTTATCTTTTACCATAAGATAAATGTCTTCTTTTATATACAAGGTATCTTTTTTATAATAGTTTTCATTTTCGACCGTAAAGTTATTTTTATCCACAACTTTTACACTCTCATATTCTTTAAATAAAGTTTCGTATAGATAGGTATGATCATCCCAATCATCTGGGTCGTTTAATGAAACAACCGTAATATTCATATTGTCTTTAGATGCGGTTGAAACAAGAGTACGACGTGCTTTTTCTGTAAATCCCGTTTTTCCTCCTGTTGTGTACTCATAATGATTAAGCATTTTATTTTTATTCGCCCAACTATACGTTTTTTTATCACTTTTAGCAACATAATTTTTGGTACTTACTATTTCTTTATACACATCATTTTGCATGGCATAGCTTGATAAAAGGGCCATATCATAGGCGGTTGATGTATTTCCTACTCCCTCATTATTTTCTAGACCATGTGGATTAATAAATGTCGTATTTTTCATGCCAATTTCTTTGGCTTTTTGGTTCATTAGTTCTACAAATTTATCTACATCTCCTCCGACAAATTCAGCAATCGCAAGCGCTGCATCGTTTCCACTTCGTAGCATAAGTCCATATAATAAATCTTTTAACTTCATCGTTTCGCCAGGTTCAATATAAATCGCACTACCAAATGCTTTTAAAATGGTGTTCGTAGTGGTTACATCACTTTCGATATCAGAAAGTTCTAAAGCAACAACAGAAGTCATGATTTTCGTAATACTGGCTATTAGTTGTTTACTATTAGCATCTTTTTCATAAAGAACACGATTCGTATCCATATCCATAGCGATAATATTTCGAGCAGAAATAGCTGTAACATTTTTAGACAGACAAGTAGTAATACAAATGAGAAAAACTACCAAAAATTTTTTCATGAAAATTCACCTAACAAATTGTATGAAAAAAAGGACACTTTTAGTCCTTCCAAGTTTAGATATGAAATTTAGGTGATAATCTTGCCAATCGTGGAACATCTTCTACTTCTTTTCTATAATCAAGCTTTTTATCTAAAAATTCTTTCCATAATTCGCTAATTCTCGCATTTCCTACTCTATTTAATTCTTCATCTGACAAATAACCCAATCTGGTATATAAACTATTTACAGATAATATAATAGACTCAATATCTCCATTTGCTTTTTCTATAATAAAATCTAATGTCTCTTCTCCTAAATTTCTATCTAATGATAAATAATCTCCTTTTTGTGCTCTTCTTTTATTTTCTAAGTAAACATAGTATTTTAAAATTCTTTTAACAATTTCTTTGTTGGTACCATAATTAACTTCAATTGTTGGATAACTTGCATTATAATTTTTATCATCAGTGGTAAGAATTACTTTATCAAATAATGGAAAATAGGCACTTATACATTTTTGGGCTTGTGGATTATAATTAAACATCCAATCAAAATGATCCCCTAAAAAATATAAATTTTCCACTTGAAATAATTCTTTTATTTCCTGTACTAAACCTTCTGTATAATATCCTGGTGATGCTATGGTTGTATTTATAGGATACCCTCAAAAATAAAAGTCACAATTATGTAATAAAATGTTTACAAA
>CASDHD010000114.1 GCA_949280095.1 uncultured Bacilli bacterium | reverse complement strand
TTCTAGCATGACCAACTGACTTGGAATTCTTCGCTTTCGCTTGGGAGTCCTTCCTCGTCCTCACCGGTATAGCGTTACCGGCGTTGGTTCTTAGGTTTGTTTTTTTCATATTCTTAAAAAATATTCTTATTTTGTATATAATAATTGACATGGAAGAAAAAGTACGATATTATATTGACAATAAATAAACATAAAAACTTATTACCCGACAGTTTTTTGAAGAAATTATGTTGTCAACAAGTCGACATAGTTTCTTATTACCCGTTTTAGCAAACTATGTCTTATTACCCGACAGTTTTTTGAAAAAAGGAGAATTGCAAAAAAACACCAACTTTGGTAAAATGTTGATGACAAAAAAATACAACATACATTACACGAAAGAAGGTGTTTTTTATGAATAAATTGTATAATACCCAAAAGAATTTAGCAAGCGATTTAGCAAAATTTTTTAAAAAAGTTTCAAATGTTACCAAACCACAACTAAAAATTATCCCATATATTATTTTAGGAATGATAGAAGCAGAATCAGTAGTGACAGCAGATATTGTAAAGAAATTGAAAGGTAACTTTTTAAAAGTATTTCCCGCATCAACAACCAGGAGATTAGAAAGATTTTTTAATAATCCTAAGTTTGATGTTTATGAATTTTATGATGAAATCATAAGGGAAGTCATAAAAAACTATAAAATAAACAAGAAAGAAATACATATAACAATGGACCATATGTATTGTAGAGATGATTTTACAGTATTAGTATTTTCAATGAGGTTAGGAAAGCAACGGAATACCATTATGGTTCAGAAGTTTCAAAGGAAAAAATCAATCAGGAGCATGTAAAACAGAATTAATAGAGGAAGGCGTAAAATATGTATATGAATTATTAGAAGATAAAAGCGAAAATATAAATATAATTTTCTTAGCAGATAGATGGTTTGACAAATGTAGGTTAATGAAATATATAGAAGAAAAAGGAGCCATATATTGTATAAGAGTAAAGTCAAGGTTAACCTTCTATATTCATAATTATGGTGAATTAGCAGGATATACAAAAGATGTAGCACCAAAAGAAAAAGAGGAACAATATTTTGAAAAGGTAATAATAGTAAGGCATAATTTTGCTACCAAGATGGCAGTAAGTAAATTAGAAGGGCATAAGGAAGCAATTTATGTACTAACCAATGGAAATGTAGAAGAAGGAATCAAAAATTATAGTTATCGATTTGGTTCAATAGAAAGTATATTTAAAAATCAAAAGTCAAATGGATTTCGATTAGAAAGTACAAAAATGAAAAAGGCGCAATCGTTTAAGACGATGTTTGGGCTCATGTGTGTAGCGATGTTATGGCTAACGATATTAGGGGCAGAATATACAGCAAAAGAAGGAAAGGACAGAAATTATATAAAAATAAAATTTTATAAAAAGAAAGACAAAAGTAAGAGGATATTGTCATTATTTAATACAGGTTTAATCTATTTTAATTTATGTTTTAATTCGTATGGAATTCCAAAGCTCAGGTGTGATTTTATACTTTATGAAGTATAAATAAAAATAAAAGAAAAAACACAATAGTGTTTATTAAGTATGGAAACTTTTAAAACTATTGTGTAGAAAAAAATTTTTATATCCATAAATTTTCAAAAAATCCCTAAAATTATACTCGGCTTTTAAGGATTTTTTTACTTTTAAAAAAACTGTCGGGTAATAAGAGAACTATGTCTACCTATTGACAGCATTCTCCATATTTGGTAAAATACAAATGTGAATTAAGAACTATTTTA
>CASDHD010000113.1 GCA_949280095.1 uncultured Bacilli bacterium | reverse complement strand
AAAATTGACTGGAAATTATGAATATACACATACAAGTTTGGAACCAATACTTAAAGTAACTTATGGTTGCATGGTTTATCAGGAACAAGTTATGCAGATAGTTAGAGATCTAGCAGGATATTCACTAGGAAGAGCTGATTTAGTAAGACGTGCAATGGGAAAAAAGAAACTTGATGTGATGGAAAAAGAAAGAGAAATTTTTATAAATGGTCAAGTAGATGAAAATGGAAATATAGAAGTACCAGGATGTGTAAGAAATGGTATAGATGCAAAATCAGCAAATAAAATATTTGATGAAATGTCAGAATTTGCGAAATATGCTTTCAATAAATCACATGCAGCCGCGTATGCAGTAATATCATACAGAACAGCATTTCTAAAAGCTTATTATAAAGAAGAATTAATGGCAGCAACCTTAAATAGTTTTTTAGGAAATTTAGATAAAATTCCAGTATATATTCAGGATTGTAAAGATATGGGAATAGAAATATTAAATCCTAGCATAAACCAAAGTAATACTAAATTTACTGTTATAAATAATAAAATTAGATTTGGTTTAGGAAGTATAAAAAATGTGGGAGTATCAGTAATAGATAGTATAGTCAAAGAAAGAGAGAAAAATGGGGAATTTGAAAGTTTTGCATCATTTTGTGAAAGAGTAAAAAATGAATCTGTAAATAAAAAGTGTATAGAAAGTTTAATAAAAGCAGGAGCATTTGATGAATTAGGAAAAAATAGAGCAACACTTTTAGCATCTTTTGAAGGAATTATAGATACTATAACTAGTGAAAATAAGAATAAGATAGAAAATCAAGTTTCAATGTTTGATATAATAGAAGAAGATGAAGAAAAAATAGAAGCACAAAAATATGCTTTTATAGAAAAAGAAGAAATTCCAGAAAAAGAAAGGCTTATTTTAGAAAAAGAAATGTTAGGTGTTTATATTTCAGGGCATCCTTTAGATAAAATAAAAGAAGCGATTGAAAAACAAACTAATATATCTACATTAAATATGATAAAAATGAATGAAGAATTAGAAGAGTTTGGAATTACAAAAGATTATAAAGATGGACAAAATGTAAAATTTGTTGGTGTAGTTTCAAAAGTTACAAAAAAATTTACAAAGAAAAATACAACAATGGCATTTGTAACATTAGAGGATTTTTATGGAAGTGCAGAAATAATTATTTTTGATAGTATTTACTCAAAGTCAAGCAATTTTCTTGTAAATGATAACATAGTTTTAGTAGAAGGTAGAATAAGCATCAGAGAAGAAGAACCAGTAAAAATAGTAGCAAGTGGAATAAAAGAATTTTCAGAGGATGTTGGAGAAGATATACCAAAGTTAAATCAGATAAAAACACTTAATATAAATATTACAAATTTAGATGATGACCAAAAACAAAGATTAAGAGGTGCAATAAAGTTCTTTAGTGGAGATAGAGCAAATGTAAAATTAGAAATTACAGAAGATGAGCAAGTAAAACCATGTGGAGCAATATTTTTAACAGATAAAATTTTAGAAGAATTCAAAGAAATTGTTTTGAAAGAAAATGTAAAAATATATTAGAAAAATGTTGAAATTTTTCGAAAAAAAATATATAATTCTATTGTAAAATTGACAAAAGAATTAAGGAGAATTATTATGAGAAAAGATGCTGGATTTTCTATAATAGGATTGATAATTACAATAGTAATACTTTTAGTAGTAGCAGTAATAGCAATAAACAAGATTTTTGGTGATAATGGAATAGTAAGTCAATACAAAGAAGAAGATACAGAATATAATAAAAATGAAGTAGTAGAAAACATAAATTTTATAATAAAAGAAAAATACTTTGGC
>CASDHD010000112.1 GCA_949280095.1 uncultured Bacilli bacterium | reverse complement strand
TATATCATAAGAAATTTCAGATATCAACTAAGAGAATAGATATGATAGTGTCAATTTTTTTCGGGAAAATTTATTAAAAAATTTCATACCCTCAAAACTGCTCTATAATTAAGCTGTATTAAACAGCCTTTTTATATCCTAATAATTGTTTAAAAAATTGTCTTTCTTCTATAGTTCCAAATTCCATTACTGGTATTGCTCCAACTTTAAAATTAATACTTTCTTTTATTTTCTCTTTTGCAATATGTCTAATTTTTTCTACTTCTTTAAATTCTATTACTTTTCTTTGATTATGTACTATTTCTTTAATCTGTTTTTTATCTGCTTTTACTAATCTTAGTCTACTTACATTATCTACATTTACTGTTTTCCAGCCTAATGGTCTACTACTCAATCTAGCTGAATACAAATGACTTATATGTCCTTCTGCACTACAACCATGTAACTCTTTTTGATGTTTATACAAATTGCTTATCCCTTCTTTGTTATTTAAAATATATTGTAGTAATTTTTCTTTTCTTGTTCTTGCAGTTTCTTCCATTTCTTCTGCTAATATCTCATACACAATGTTCTTCGTTTGCTCAAAATCTAATGCATAAAAACTTCTATATATTCTTCTTTTATACTCTGATTTTTCTTTTTCATTTTCTTTTCTCTCTTTTCCTACAATTCCATTAACTACCTTCATTAAGTGAAATTTATCTAACACATTTATGCTCTTAGGCAACCATTCTAATCCCGTCTTTATCCAATTAGCTCCGTCTCCTAAAACATAAATATTCTTTACTTTATCTAATTCATAAGTGTTATCTATATATGTTAAAACTTCTTCCCATAAGTCATCTATTTTTCCTTTATATACTCCGCCAAAGTGTTTCTTATTTCCTAACTTTGTTCGCTTACCATTCTTCATAATGCTATCATACACAACTACTAATCGTGGTTCTTCAATTCCACCCTTTTGCAAATGTACATGATCTTCATCTGCTATGCAATAAATATTATCAACTACTTTTTTACTAGAAACTTTTTCTTCCTCCAAATTGATTTTTAGTTCACTTATTTTATTCATTACTGTTTGCTTTGATATTTCTGTTTTATATGCTGCACTTTTTCCTGCTTTCTCATAATTTGTTTGTATTGCTTCTTCTATTAACTTAGTTTCGACATTCTCTAAAAGCCTTTCATTTGGAGCAATTTTAAAATATTCATCTAAAAGATACACTCTTTGATTATTTTCTTTATCTAAGTAGTATCTTCTTTTAAATTTTATTTCTCCAAATATCGTAGCAATCTTTCTATCATCTTTTTCTAATGATTCAAATTGCTGTTTTCTTTCTTTTATTTTAAAGATAATGTCTTCTGCATATTCTAATGAAAACTTTGTTAAATCATATCCTAATTGCATCAATTTATCTAGCAAATTATCAGTAAAATTGCTTAATCCACCTGTTTCCATTGAACTTTTTAAAAATTCTGTCATTAAACTAATGACTTTTTCTTCAAAATCGTGTAAAATATTTTCCATGAGATACTCCCTTCATTGGTTAAATTGTTGTTTTACCAAAATTATTTTAACACAATTTTGAGAGTATCTCTTATTTTTTTATCTTTTTATTTTCCCCGAATATATTTTACACTAACCCTAAAATCTTGGTATAATAAAAAACTATTTTCTAACCCTTGTAATTTTAATTACTTTATGTTACATTAAATATAGTCAAAAAACAAGTTTGCAAATATAATTCTTGCAAACTATTGATATGACTACATTTAAGAGTTGAAAATAGATATTTTTTGCCCTAATGTTTTCGCAAACGTGTCTAGTTAGGGCACCACAGCAAAGCATACTAGCTTTGCT
>CASDHD010000111.1 GCA_949280095.1 uncultured Bacilli bacterium | reverse complement strand
ATTTTTAGTTTCGCAAAATATCTAGTAAATTATGCTTGTAATTTCCACTTATTTTGCATATAATTTAAGTATACAAGTGATGATGAGTGTGGAAAGCTCGGAGCTATATAAAATGAGAGAGATTCACTAAAGAATAAGTAGGGTGGAACCGCGGATTTTATTCGTCCCTACAGTTTGTTCTTTAGTGTTTTATTTTTAAGGAGGAAAAAATATGAATAACAAATTCACAATGGATGCTCTTGTTAATTATTGTAAGCAATATGGTTTTATATTTCAAGGGAGTGAGATTTATGGAGGGCTATCGAATACTTGGGATTATGGACCTCTTGGAAGAGAGTTAAAGAATAATATTAAGAATGCTTGGTGGAAACGTTTTATTCAAGAAAACTTATATAACTATGGACTTGATTCTGCCATTTTAATGAATCCAGAGGTCTGGGTAGCAAGTGGACATGTTGCTTCATTTGCAGATCCTTTGATTGATTGTAAAAAGTGTAAGTCGCGTGCTAGAGCAGATAAATTAATTGAAGATTTTACAAATGGCCGTGAAACAGGAGATGGTTGGGATAATGCTAAATTAGAAGCATTTATAGAAGAAAATCATATTCCTTGTCCAAAATGTGGTGCTACTGATTTTACTCCAATTCGCAAGTTTAATTTACTTTTTGAAACTCACCAAGGGGTTACGGAAGATGCAAAAAGTAAGGTGTATTTACGTGGTGAAACGGCGCAGGGTATCTTTGTAAATTTCTTAAATGTTCAAAGAAGTATGCGTGCGAAAATTCCTTTTGGTATAGGTCAAATTGGAAAGAGTTTTCGTAATGAAATTACACCAGGTAACTTTATTTTTAGAACTCGCGAATTTGAACAGATGGAATTAGAATTCTTTTGTAAACCGAATACTGATTTGGAATGGTTTGGCTATTGGAAAAATTATTGCTTAGATTTTTTAAAAGATTTAGGTTTAAATAAAGAAAATTTAAGATATCGTGACCATGCTAAAGAGGAATTATCATTTTATAGTAAAGCAACTACGGATATAGAGTTTTTGTTTCCAATGGGTTGGGGAGAACTATGGGGAATTGCGGATAGAACAGATTATGATTTAGGTGTTCATATGGAACATGCTAAGAATGATCTACGCTATTTAGACCCTGAAACAAATGAAAAATATTTACCATTTGTTATCGAACCTTCTGTTGGTGTTGATCGTTTATTTTTAGCAGTTCTTTCCAATGCTTATGAGCGTCAAATATTAGAAAATGGGGAAGAAAGAGAAATTTTAAAAATTCACCCTTTCCTTGCACCAAATAAAGTAACAATTTTACCGTTAATAAAAAAAATACACGGAGAGAAAGCAGAATCTTTGTATGCGGATTTGTGTAGAAAATTTCAATGTAGCTATGATGAGTCTGGTTCAATTGGAAAACGTTATAGAAGAAGTGATGCAGTTGGAACTCCATTTTGTATTACAATAGATGATAAAACGTTAGAAAGTGGAATAGTTACTTTAAGAGAGCGTGATACGATGGAGCAAATTGAAATACCAGTTCATGAGGTAGGATCGTATATCGAAAAGAAAATTCAATTTTAAAAGAGTTGAATTTTTTTATTTTTTCATCTCTAAAAAAAGGAAATTACAAATTTGCGTTTAATAATATAAGTAGGAGGTGAGAAAATCGATACTAAAATAACGCAACAAGAGTTTTACACTTGTAGAAATGATAGAGCTTTTAAAGAGGTTTTCTTACAAGAAAAAAATGAGCATTTGTTAAAAAAGATTTTAGAAGTAAGTCTTGGAGTTTCTATTCATGAAATTAATCGTGAAAATGTAGAGAGGAACACAGGAAACTTAAGTGTTCGAAGAAAAAGACAAGATATTTTACTTAAAACTAATAAGGGACTAATTGATATAGAAATGAATGCTTGTGTAAAAGATTACTTACTAATTATGCCCATTGTACATTAGTTGGGGAAGAGTACACAGAAAAAGTACAAATCATTCAAATTAATTTTACCTATGGACTTGGAAAAAAAGATGACAAAATAGTAAGAA
>CASDHD010000110.1 GCA_949280095.1 uncultured Bacilli bacterium | reverse complement strand
ATCCTAAATCCGTGAATTGACTGGTTTAAAAGAAGTCAAAATCATTGATACAGTAGTAAATTGTAAAGAGTAAAAAAACACCTGATGGGTGAAAGAAAAAAGCATTAAAGATATAGATTTTTAATGCTTTTTTTGATATATTTTATGTGGGTGAAGAAAATGAAATATGAAATAGTAGCAACAGATGAAATAATAAGTAATAATACAGGTTTAGTATTAGTAAACAATATAATAAATTTAACAAATTTTAAACAGAATATAAATGATAAAACGCATATAAAAGTACAATCTAGAGAAATATCTAATAAAGATATTTTTATGACATATATTGGAATTTTAGCACAAGGAAAAACAGAATTTGAAAGAGCGGATGAATATAGGAATAATAAATACTTTAAGCATACATTAGAAATAGAAAAAAGTCCATCATCTTCCATACTAAGGCAAAGATTTAATGCTATTGGAGACATAGAAAGCAATTTAAACGATATGAAAAAAATAATAGACCAAACAAACTTAGAAATATTACAAAACAAAAATGTATTACTAACCCCATGTCACAAAAACTATGTACCATTAGACATTGATGTAACACCAATGGACAACTCAGGAAGCAAAAAAGAAGGAGTAAGCTATACATACAAAGAATTTGAAGGCTTTGCACCAATCATGGCATATATAGGAACAGAAGGGTATTTAATGAAATGTGAATTAAGAGAAGGAAAAGCCAATGGGCAATGTGCAAAGACAGTACCATTTTTTAAGAATACCATAGAATTAGCAAAGCAAGCAACCCAAGCAACAATACTAGTTAGAACGGATTGTGGACATGACTGTTGCGACAATGTATTAGTCTTTACAGAAAAACAAGTAGAATTTTTAATGAAAAAGAAAAACACGGTAGCAGACAAACCAGAATTTTACTTTAATAAAGCACAAAAAGAAGGAAGAAGAAAAGAAACAAGAGAAGGAAAAGAAAGATATTTGTATAGCTATGAAAAAATTTATGTATGCAAAAGAGAGGATAAAACGACTATCAATATACCAGTAAGAATTGTAGTAGATGCTATTAAAAGAACAAGTAAAGTAGATGGTCAAGTTTTGTTAATACCAGAATATGAATGTAAAAGATATGTTACATCGTTACAAGAACCAACAGAAGAAGAAATAATAGATTTGTATCATTCACATGCAACTAGTGAGCAATTTCATAGTGAAATAAAAACAGATATGGACATAGAAAGGCTTCCTTCTGGGAAATTTTCTACCAATGAAATTGTTTTGGGACTAGGAGGAATGGTATATAACATATTAAGACTAATAGGGCAAATAAATTGTAAATTAGAAACTAGCAAGAAAAGAGCAGTAGAAAGAAAAAGGATAAAAACAGTAATAAAAGATATGATAATGCTTGCAAGCAAATTAGTAAAACATGCAAGGAAGAAAGTAATAAAAATTTACAAAGAAGAATTTCAAATTAACATATTTAGAAAAATATATGAACTAACATGTACTTAAATAGAGAACAATATAGATTTATGTATGCCATTTTGAGAAAATGGTTATTTGTTATGCCTAAAAATCATTAAAGAACAGATAAATTATAAACATTACCAAATTATGTAACTTATCTGTTCTTAATTTATATGAAAATACATCACTCTATATAGTTCACGGATTCAGGACAATGAGTAGAAAAAAGGGCAACCGTTTTGGTGGTTGCCTTTTTATATTTATTTTTATGCACTCTTTAATTCCAGTCTTAGCTTGTCTGCTATCATTGCGATAAACTCGCTATTTGTTGGCTTTCCTTTTGCTGCTGATACGGTATAGCCAAAGATACTTTCTACTGCTTCTTGTTGTCCTCTTCCCCATGCTACTTCGATGGCATGACGAATGGCTCTTTCTACTCTACTTGGTGTTGTGCGGAATTTTTCTGCTATTTCTGGATACAATTGCTTGGTGATTTGGTTTATAACATCTATGTCATTTACAACTAATATAATTGCTTCTCTTAAATATTGATATCCTTTTATATGGGCTGGAACTCCTACTTCATGAATTACATTGGTTACTAATGCTTCTAGGTTTTCCTCGCTTTTCTTAGCTTCTTTTGGTATATCAATATATGGTACTTTTA
>CASDHD010000109.1 GCA_949280095.1 uncultured Bacilli bacterium | reverse complement strand
TATTTAAGGTGTATGAAGATGCTGGAATAAGTGCAAAAGATATGGAACATAGACCAGCATTTCAAGAGATGTTAGCAGATATGAAGAAAGGTAAAATTAACTATATTGTCGCATACAAGCTAGACAGAGTTACTCGTTCAGTTCGTGATTTAGAAGAACTAATTGCAGTATTAGAAAAGCATAATACTTATTTGGTGTGCGATAGGGATGATGTAAATACCTCAACCGCTAATGGAAGATTTTTCGTTCGTATGCTAACTGTATTATCACAATTAGAAATTGAAATAGTAAGTGAAAGGACAAAGTTTGGATTAAATAGTGCTATAAAATCTGGACATTTGCCACGGTACTATTCCATTAGGCTATAAAAAAGATAGTAATAAGAAAACTGTAATTGATGAAACTACAAAAGATATTATAATAAGAGTATTCAATATGTATTTAGAGGGAAAAAGCTTTCAACAAATAGCAAATATTTTTAAAGAAGAACAAATACTATTCCCTAAAAAATGGAGAGATTCCCATATTCAAAAAATAATAGAAAATCGTATTTATATGGGAGATTATGAACAATACAAGAAAATTGGAAAAGCACAAGGCAAAGAGCCAATAATTTATATGAATGTTGTTGAGCCAATTATTAGTCGTGCTATGTGGGAAGAAGCACAAATACAAAAAGAGAAAAATCAAAGAGCCTATACAAGAGATAGAGTTTATTTATTCTTTCAAAAGCTAAGATGTCCCAACTGTAACAGAATAATGAAATGCAAAGGCTCAGGTGGTAAAAAGAAAAAATATATGTATTACAACTGTGAACATTGCAAGTTATATTATAGAGAAGATTTAATAGAAGAATGTTTAGAGAATTTTATATTAGATTTAGTAGAATATGATATGGCAGTTAAAAAATATTTTCTTCCAGTTTTAGCAGATAAAAAAGAAACAAGTACAGAAAAAATTGACAAAGAAATTGAACAGCTAGAAAAACAAAAAGAAAGAATTAAAAAAGCATATTTGAGTGGCATAGTGGAAATGGAAGATTTCTCTGAAGATTATAAAGTTATAGAAGAAAAATTAAGTATACTAGAAAAGAAAAAGTTAGACACTTTAAACTTAAATAGCATAACCTTTTCTCCACAGCAACTAATGGCTGATAGGGATATTGAAAGAGAAAAACAAATTAGAGACAATACTTTAAATGAAACTATAAAAGAAGAATGGAATAAAAAATCGAAAGAAGAGAAACAGGAATTTATTTCAAAGTTTATAGAATCAGTTGTACTAAAAAAAGATGAAAATGGGTACTTGCAAATTGATAAAATCAATTTTAGAAGTAGTTATATTGAGCAAATGGTAAAGTTCTTTAATAATGGAATATTTGATGTATATGCTCCAGTAGAAGTAAATGGAGAAGAAAAATATATAAGAACTGGTGTAAATATAAATCAAAAGCAATTAGATGAATATATTGCAAGATTGAATAAAGAATTTGAAATAGAATTTTATGAAGTTGCACAAATGGATTTGAATAAGAGTTATGGAGATAAAGAAGTAGAATTTGAATTAGATACAGCAAAAGAAAAGTTAATCAGAATGGTAGCAGTAAAAGAAGAAAAATCGTTTCCAACATCACAAGAAGAAAATGTACGAATAGGTGCTATTGCTTATACAACTGCTTAGGTATTTCTTAAAACAAATTAACGTGGCACGTTTTGTTTTTGCTCTTGCAAAAATGAAAGTGGCGATAGTTAATTTGAATAAATTTTATTCCAGTGGAAGAAAATTTATTACCTCGCAGAGCCCCCCGAATTTTGACATACTTGTCAAAATCCATAGGGGGTTAGGATATTTGGAAAGCCAAAATCCTCTTGTCAAGGAAGTATGAAAAATGAATGAGATGTTAGCCTATTCTATACATCTTGGAAACGATAAAAATAAAACTAAAAAAGCAAAAGAAATTGCAAAAAACAATCAATCAAATACAACTTCTTTTAGTAATAATTCTATTCAAAATTTGGCACAATTATCAAAAGCAAATAACCATAATTTAAGAAAATATGATAATAAAACAGAACTAATTTCTGTAATTTATGGAACAGATAATTTAGTAAATGATGTTCAAAATTTATATTTACAAGAGTTTGAAAATGCAAGAATTGAGTATAACAATAAGCAATCAAGAGAAGATAGAAAAATACAAAATTACTTTGAGCATATATCAAAAAATTCTAATAGAGATTTATGTTGTGAACTAATAATTGAGCTTGGAGATATGAACTTTTGGCAAGATAAGACACAAGAATATTGTTA
>CASDHD010000108.1 GCA_949280095.1 uncultured Bacilli bacterium | reverse complement strand
GTCACCCCAACTTTATAAAAAAGTGTAACCTTTATTTTTGGAATTTGCCTATGATAATAACAACTGTTATAAAATCTTAGTAAATTAGTTAAAGAAAGATAGTAAAATATCTTTTTTTTTTGTATAATAATATACGAGGTGAAAGATAAAAAATGAAAATATTAACAGTAAATGCTGGAAGTTCGTCTTTAAAATTTAATTGTATTGAACTTCCAAGCGAAAAAGAATTAATTAGTGGTTATTTTGAAAAAATAGGAATGAGTGGAAGTTTTTATAATATCAAAATCAATGGTACGAAAACTAAAAGAGAAGTTGATTTAAAAGATCATAATGATGCGGTTCGTTATTTAAAAGAAGAATTACTTTCAAACAACATTGTTTCTTCTTTAGATGAAATAGACGGTGTAGGTCATCGTTTAGTGCATGGTGGAGATAAGTTTAAAGATTCAGTATTGATTACAGATGAAGTATTAAAAGAATGTGCAAATTTTAACGATTTAGCGCCATTACATAATCCAGCGATGTTGTCTTGTATAGAAGCTTTTAAAAGTGCATTGCCTAATACACCAATGGTAGGGGTATTTGATACTTCTTTTCATCAAACAATTCCAGAAATCAATTATTTGTATTCTGTACCATATACTTGGTATGAAAAATTTGGAATCCGTAAATATGGATTTCATGGTACAAGCCACAAGTATATCACAAAAACAATGCAAAAGATTTTAGGAAAAGAAGATATTAATCTTATCAATTGTCATATTGGTAGTGGTGGAAGTATTTGCTGTATTAAAAATAGCAAAAGTATCGATACTACAATGGGCTTTAGTCCAAATGCGGGTTTAATGATGGGAACTCGTTCTGGAGATATTGATTATTCTGTGATTCCTTTCTATATGAGTAAAACAGGGGCATCAATTGGAGAGGTAGATACCATTTTAAATAAACAAAGTGGGTTATTTGGAATTAGCGGTAAATTTTCTGATCATCGTGATATTGAAAACGGTATGGCAGAAGGTGATGATAAATGTATTTTAGCAAATGAAATGTATGTCAATCGCATTGTTTCTTATATTGCACAATACTATGTAGAATTAGACGGAAAAGTAGATGCTTTAGTATTTACAGCTGGACTTGGTGAAAATGCTCGTGAATTTAGAGAAAATATTGTTAGTAAACTTTCTTCTTTAGGCATTGTTTTGGATAAAGAAGAGAATAATAAAATTGCTGGATATTTAGATAAAAACGAAGGAATTATTTCAACAGATGATTCTAAAGTACCTGTATATGTAGTGCCAACAAATGAAGAATTAATGATTGCACTTGATACATATAACATTATTGGATAGGAGAGTTGTTATGGCATTGGACATCTGCAAACAGATTTATAAAAAAATAAAAAAATACAATACCATTGTCGTTGCAAGACATGTTGGACCAGATCCCGATGCTATTGCAAGTCAAATCGCTTTTCGTGATACGATAAAATTAAACTTTCCAAATAAAAAAGTAGTTGCTATAGGGTCTTATGTTTCAAAATTTAAATATTTTGGTTTGATTGATAAACCAAATTATAATGAAATTATGGAGGCACTTCTTGTGATTTTGGATGTTCCAACACTTGATCGTGTGGACGGTATAGAAGGGTTACAGTACAATGAAATTATCAAAATTGATCATCATCCCTGTGACACAAAAGTAGCGAGTTTAGAATTCGTAGACGATACAGCTTCTAGTGCTTGTCAATTAGTTGCAGAATTTAATTTCCGTACAGGCCTTAAAATGAATCAGAATATTGCAAGTAATTTATTTTTAGGAATAGTATCGGATAGTGATCGATTTTTACTCTCTTATACAACTGCAAAAACGTTTCACATTGTCTCTAAATTAATTGATAAGTATCATTTGAATTTTGAACCTTTGTACAATAATTTGTATGAAAGGCCTATTAATGAAATACGTTTCCATGGTTATTTAGCAGAACATTTAAATTTAACAGAGAATGGTCTTGCTTATGTGAAAATTACTCCAGAGATATTAAAAGAGTACGATGTTGATAATGGAACCCCTTCTAATATGATTAATGATTTTAATTATATTAAGGAAGTTTTATCTTGGATATTTGTGACTTATGATGAAAAGAATGCAATATATAAAGTAAATATTCGCAGTCGTGGTCCAATTATTAATGAGATTGCGGCTCGGTATAATGGTGGAGGTCATAAGTTTGCCAGTGGGGCTCGATGTAAAACAGAAGAGGAAATAGACTTTTTACTAAAAGATTTAGACAAAGCATGTAAAGACTATAAAGAAAGCCAGTAGTGCTTTTTTTCTTTACAATTTGAGTTTCCGTGGAAAAAAATCTTGACAAG
>CASDHD010000107.1 GCA_949280095.1 uncultured Bacilli bacterium | reverse complement strand
GTTGTTGTTTTTATTTTGTCAAAGTGTAACTTTTATTTTTGGAATTTGCCTATAAGAAAAAAGAAAATAAAATATCAAAAAGAAAAAACACTTTCTTTTGACCTAGAACTCTATGAATATGATATACTAAAAAAGATGTAAAATAAAAATTAGGAGATGGCAAAATGAAATCCATAAAAGAAACATGTAAAATGTTACGTTATAATTTAAAAACAATTGTTGGTTTTGAATTATTCTTTAAATTATTATCCATTCTTTTTTTTACACCTTTATTTGTTCATCTCTTTGATTTTATTATGAAAGCAAGAGGGTTTACTTATTTAACTCTCGAAAATATGTTAGATTTTTTTCTGCATCCCATCACTATTTTTTTACTTATATTCTTACTTGGCTTAATAACTGTTTATACTTTATTTGATATTATTACTATTATTATCATTCTAGATTATTCATATCAAAAGAAAAAAATAAGTATGACGAATGCCATTCGATTTTCTTTAGAAAAATGTAAAAATAGTGTACACTTGAAAAATAGCGGTTTTGTTTTACTTATATTATTTTTAATTCCATTTTTAAACATCGGAATAAGTTCTAGCTTTATGACTAAAATTACTATTCCTGAATTTATTCAAGAATACATTTATAAAAATCAACTACTCGTAATTTTAAGTATATTTATAGTTACTTTCATTGTTATTATTCTTTTGCGTTCTTTGTACACTCTTCATTACTATGTTTTAGAAGATGTGGATTTTAAAGAAGCGAGTAACAGAAGTAGTAACTTAGGAAAGAAAAAACATCTAAAAGATTGGTTTACCTTGATCATTGTACAATGTGTACTCTTAACTCTTTTTATACTTTATATGGCGTTAGGAATATTTTTTATTTTAAAATTACAAGATATATTTGGAAGCATACTTTTAAAAAGTGTTCTAACTACTATCCTTTTTCTCTTCATGACGATTTCTTTTCTGGGGTTTATGCTTTTAGCAACACCGATAAGTTATGCTGGAATTAGTGCTTTATATTATATAAGAAAGAAAGAACTAGAAGAAAGAGTGAGTCAACTTTCTATAACTTGTACTGAAAAAAATGCAAAGACAAATAAAATGTTAAAACGTATTTTTATCGGGCTTACAATTTTATCGGTTAGCTTTGGAACGATGTTTACATATGGATTATATAAAGGAAAATACGATATCAATATTGAATACACTCGCAAAATAGAAATTACGGCACATCGAGGAGCATCTACGATTTACCCAGAAAACACTATGCTCGCATTTATTGGTGCTAAAGAATTAGGAGCAGACGTGATTGAACTTGATGTACAGCAAACTAAAGATAAAGAAATTATCATTATGCATGACAAAAATTTAAAAAGAACTACAGGATTAGATAAACATGTATGGGAAATTACCAAAGATGAAAGTCAAAACTTAGATGCAGGAAGTTATTTTAATAGTGATTTCACTGGAGAAAGAATTCCACTATTAAAAGACGTAGTAGAATGGGCTAAGGAAAATAATATGAGATTAAACATCGAACTTAAACCAACAGGAAAAGAAGAAAATTTCGAAGCCTCTGTACTTGAAATTATTAAAAATGCTTATTATACAGAAAATGTTGTAATTGCCTCTCAAATTTACCAAGTTTTAGAAAATGTAAAAAATATCGACAAAAATATCAAAACTGTCTATGTAGCAAGTCTTTTTTATGGGGACATTCATGCATTTCCATGTGCTGATGATTTTAGTCTAGAACTCTCTAGTATTACAAATGGCTTAGTAGAAAATATTCATCAAGAGGGAAAAGAAATTTATGCTTGGACCATTAATACAGAAGAGAATATGAAACATGCTATCGATTTAAATGTCGATAATATCATTACAAATGATATAGAGCTTGCCAAAAAATCTATATTATTAAATAGGAAAAGTAATTTGATTTATGAATATATTAAATGGATAGAAAATCATTTTTAATCATGAAAAAGGTAATTAGATACTATAAATGAATGGAACAAGTCTTTCTCTAAAACCAAAAAAGTGTTATACTATAAATAGAAAGTGAGTTTGGTAAAATGAAAAAAAGATGTAGTTATATGATTTTAAGTTTAGTAACTTTAACTTTATTAACAGGATGTGGTGAAAATAAAAGTGAGGTGCAAAAAGAAGAAACACCAAAAGTGCAAGGAAATTGTGAGGTAAGAGAATGTATTTCTTTATTAGATACCAAAAATACAGTAGAAGAAATTAATGAAATTATTGGTTTTGAAGGAGAAAAAAGTGAGTATTCTGAAACCTATACATGGAAATTATCTGATAAAGAATCCATCACGTTAGATATGAATTCAACTAGTCCAATTTTACAGGCAACAATTGACAAAGAAAAAGTAAAAGATGACGACAATGACTTTTCCGTTTTTAATGATTTAAAAGAAGACTTGAATAAAGGAAAAAATATTAACTATAAAGATATGGTCCAGATCATAAGCAGACGATGATAAGCAAAAAGAAA
>CASDHD010000106.1 GCA_949280095.1 uncultured Bacilli bacterium | reverse complement strand
TTTGTTTAAAGCTTTTAATTCAGCAACAACTCGTTCTTCTGCTTGAATGTAATCTTCCCTTGGAATATCAGTAATTGAACCATCTGTTGTAACTAAAATACCAATGGTAGAATGTTCATCAATTACTTTTTTGGTTCCAATTTCAGCAGCTGTTTCAAAGGGGATTTCTTCCCCAGACCAAGGTGTTTTTACCATTCTAGGCATGTCATCTTCTAAATAGCCAATGGCATTATCTACTAAGTAACCAACACAATCTACTAATCTAGTTTTAAATTTGAGATTATTGTCTAATGAGATTTCAATCGCTTCATTTGGTATGAACTTAGGTTCTGTTGTCATAATGGTTCTTCCACCAGCACTTTGAGGAAGTTCATCTTTTGCCCTTTCTTTTTTATATTCATTATCAATATTTGGGATTACTAATAAATCCATAAACCTTTTAATAAAAGTAGATTTACCAGTTCTAACAGGCCCAACTACTCCCACATAGATGTCGCCATCTGTTCTTTTTGCGATGTCTTCATACAATCTTGTATTTTCCATCTATATACCTCCTTTAATATCGCTTTTGTTTAGACTTTAGTTAATATATATGGGACATTTTTTAGAATATGACAAGTTTATGAAAATTTAAGTATCCATTTTTGGGAATAGAAGAAAATCGAAAGGTTAGTGTAAAATTAATGTAGGCAAAATAAAAAATGTCTACATTATTTTTTTTGTAATTAGATATTGAAAAAACATAGATAATCCAATACAATGTGAGTTGCGAAAACACTAAAGAAAGGATAATATCTATGTTTGAAGAAATTGTAACAGAAGATGAAGTAAAATTCAATGATTTAGAGAAAAAAATATTTAAATTTGTATGTAATTTTGGGTGTTTAATTTTAAAATTAATATTAGAATCGTATGATAGAAAAATAATGAAAGTTAGAGACAAAAAGAAATACCGACATAAAGGATTAAGGAAAAACACAATAAAGACAATTATGGGAGAAGTTGAATATCGACGAGCAATGTATGAAATGGAAGAAGATGGGATAAAGAAAATAATATATCTCTTAGATGAAAAATTACATATAAATGCAAATGGAAAAGTATCAGAAAATTTAATTGAAAAAGTAGTAGAAATAGTACCAATAACAGATGCATATAGAAAAGCAGAAGCAGTAATAAAAGAAACAACAAATGCGACATTAAGTTTTGAATGGATAAGAAAACTAACATTAGATGTAGGAGATAAGATAGCTCAAAAAGAAAAAGAAGAAAGAAAACTACTTAGTAAAGGGCAACTAATAGCGGGTTTAAAACAAGTAACAGCATTGTTTGAAGAAGCAGATGGAATATGGATAAATTTACAAGGAAAAGATAGAAAGAAAAGGTTAGAGAAGCAAGAAGCCAGATGCAAGAAGGAGAACAAAGAAATTAATCCAAAGCGAAAAGTAAAAACGGAATTGAAGTTGCATGTAATGTATGAAGGCTGGAAAAAAGGTGATAAAAGACATAGTCTAGTAAATAAGCAATGTATAGCGGGAATAATGAAACCAAAGGAAATAAAGGAACTAAGAGATGCGAGAGTATTTGAGCAATATGATGTAGGTAGCATAAAACTAAGAGTAACAAATGGAGATGGAGCAAAATGGACAAAAGGAATAACAGTAAAAGGAGGAATCTATCAAAAAGACCAATTTCATATCATGCAAGAAATAGTAAGAGATGTGCCAAAAGAATATAGGAATAAAATAACAGAGTTAGTAAAAACAAAACAATATGAGAAAATCCAGCCAGCAATAGATAGTTTAAAATATGAACTTGGAGGAGAATATACAGTAGTAAAGAAGTTAAATAAATTACAGAGCTATTTAAGTAGTGGATTAGAAAGATATCAAGATATAGTAGAGGTACCAGAGGAACCAGAAGGAATAGAATATAGAAATATGGGAACACAAGAAAGCCAAATATTTAGTAAATTAAAGAAAAGGTTTTGTAGTGGAAGAAAAGCATTTAGTGAGCATGGAGCAAATGCGTTATCAAAGGTATGTGTACTAAGTGAAAAATTCAGTTTAGAGGATATAGAAACGCCAATACCAATAGATACGAGTGTAGAAGACTGGATAAAAGAAATAGAAGAAACAGTAAAAAAGAATAAAGTACTAAAAGATAGCTTTTTAGCAGCAGAAACATCGCCAAAAGAATCAATAGGAGTGCATATAGCACACACAGAAAATAAATTAGTGAAAGAAATATTAAAATATCAAGGAATAAGCGAATTAAAAGCAATATTTTAATTGGTTTTATTAAATGAACTTAGAAAATATAAAAGTGTTAAAGCAATTGATATTGAAGGATTATAAAAAAGATAAAAAAATTGCCTACATTTACTTGACACATACTTTGTATTATCAATTTTTTTCTTAGAATTGACAAATCCACTTTTTTTATTTAAAATAATCCTAGAATAAAAATTAAGGAGGAACCAATATGTCAGATATCATGTCATACTTATTTGAAACAAAAGCCGTAAAATTTTGCGAAGAA
>CASDHD010000105.1 GCA_949280095.1 uncultured Bacilli bacterium | reverse complement strand
CCCCAGATGGTTGTTTCTGGTTGGGAGGATTTGTTTTCTTGTTTTTTTCATTTCTATCCTCTCTTCTATTATTTACATAATAGCATATTTTTATTATCCAGTGTAAAAAAGTTGCTCTGAAATGTAAAAAAAGCCTATGTTTATTTAAATTCTTGTTCGTTTGACATATCATTCATATTTTCAACCATTTTGGCACAGTAACTATTGATTTTACTATCTATGATTAAAGTAACTTTGAGAATATCACTTTTGTGGTTAAAAACTATGTAAGCTTTGTTTTCTTTTTTTATTTCATAAACCTTTTTAACTTAACAAGAGATAGTGGCACTTTATCAAAAAGCAAGAAGATAGAATAAAATTAAAAAAGAAATTGTCACATAAATAGACTTTTAAATATTTCTTCATAATCGTCAATTTCAATAATTTCTAACTTCTCTAAAATTTCTCTTGGAACATCCAATAAATCATTATGGTTTTCATTAGGAATAAAAACCTTTTTCATTCCCTCATTATAAGCTCCAATTATTTTATCTTTTAAACCACCTATTTTACGTACAAAACCATTTAAAGTAATTTCTCCTGTCATTGCAACATTTTTGGGAATGCAAGTATTTTTTATTAAACTCAAAATGGAGGTTGTAATAGCTACTCCTGCACTAGTCCCATCTTTTTTTACTCCAGCCTCTAAAAGATGGATATGTAAATCTTTTGTTTTAAAATCACAAGTTTCTAATTTAAACTTATTTTGATTACGTAAAATATAACTAAAAGCAACTTCAATACTTTCATCGAGTGCTTTTTCAACTAAGCCTGTAACCTTCACATTTCCATTTCCATCATAAAAACAAGTTTCAATAGGAAGGACTCTTCCTCCTAAACCACTAACTGCTAAAGAATTGACAAGACCTGGTACAGATTCTTTTATCATTATCTTTTGTTCATATTTAGGAGCCCCTAATAAAGAAAGAACAACCTCTGGAGTTACTTTTACATCTTCAAAATCTTCTAGCACAATCAATTTTCGCATGACACTACGTAGCGTTCTTTCTAAGTCTCTTACTCCTGCTTCATTTGTATAATGTAAAATGATATCCTTTAAAGAAGCATCTAAAAATTTCATTTGCTTTGTACTTAAACCATGTTCCAAATAAAGAGATGGCAATAAATACTTTTTACTAATCTTCATCTTTTCTTCTAATGTATAACTAGATAATTCTACAACTTCCAATCGATCATATAGTTCATATGGAATTTCTTCTTTATAGTTAGCCGTCAAAATAAACAAAATATTTGATAAATCAAACTCTTCTTCAATATAATGGTCAACAAAAAATTTATTTTGTGATTTATCTAAAATATCAAGTAAAGTACTTGCTGGGTCTCCTTTATAATCATGTACCATTTTATCAACTTCATCAATCAAAATTACAGGATTTTTAGTTCCACATTTTTTTAATCCTTCTATCACTTTTCCAGGACTAGAACCTAAATATGTTCTTCTATGACCATTTAAAATAGCGCTATCATTTAAGCCCCCTACACTAATTTTATAAAATTCTTTATGTAAACTATCAGCAATGGATTTGGCAAGAGTTGTTTTTCCAACACCACTAGGTCCAACCAAACATAAGATAGGGCTTTCGACATTTTGACACCTATTTTTGGCAGCAATATATTCAAGTATTTTATCTTTCACCCTATCTAAACCAAAATGTGATTTATCCAATCTTTTTTTAATAAGTACAAGATCGGTTTCATCTTTAGAAAAGTGATTCCAAGGTAAATTTAAAATCCAGTCCAAATAATTACGAATACTAGAAAGTTCAGGACTTACCTCACTCATTAATTTTAATTTATGAATTTCATTTTTAATTTTTTGGTTAATTCTTGGATTTTCAATTCCCAAAGAATTCAATTTTTCCGTATAAGAATTTATTTCTTCATACTTAGAATGAACATCACCTAGTTCTTCTTCAATTTCTTTTAATTTTTCTTTTAAAATAAACTCTTTTTGGCTCTCTTCTAAACCAGATTGAAATTTTTCTTCCAATTTTTTTTCTAAACGATTTACTTCTAATTCTAAATGCAAATCATCAATTAAAAAATTACCACGAACAATAGGATTAACCTCTTCGATATATTCTAATTTACGTGCAAAAGAAAGTGGTAAAAAGGCAGCAACTAAATCAGTTAGTTTTCCTAAGTCAATCACATTTTTTATTACATTTAAAATACTATTGGGAACACCATCACATTTCACATAGTCGCGGATCATTTCTTCTATTTTTCTAGAAACAGCAAGAGCTTCTATTTCCTCATATTTTGGTACAATCATTTTTTCATACTGGCATTCCAAAATATCTTCTTGTTCTTGATAATTAAGTAACCCTTTTACCTCAGCTCGATACAACCCTCTTAAAGTTACACGTAATTTCCCATTAGGAAGCAAAAGATTATTTTTTATCTTGGCAACAATAGCAACGTTTGGTAAATCACTGATTTCTGGTTTTTCTTCCATTTGATCTTTTAAAGAAAGAACAATTAACTCATTATGAAAAGAAGAACTAGCAAGAGAGATGATATCACAGCTCAAATCATTGGATAGTTCTAGTTTTACTTCTTGGTTTGGGAGAAGAATTAATGTTTTCAAAAGTAACACGGGTAAGGTATTTTTCATGTCTTCATCTCCCTTGAATTTATGAATTTTATTATAACGATTCTACCTCAAAAAGTAAATGCTATTTACATTTTTTTACAACCAATTTTTGCTAAATTTTTTCAAAAAGTTGTGTTAAACATTAAGACTGATTAATATATTCAGAATAAGCAACATT
>CASDHD010000104.1 GCA_949280095.1 uncultured Bacilli bacterium | reverse complement strand
TAAGTTATCTCTTAGTACTGGGTATGCTCCATTTAAGATACTTTCTTGATATTCTGTAATTTGACTTAAACTAGCATTAACTACTATCTTACTTATAAATTTTTTTTCCATCACATCGTCTTCTTCAGTAATTGAATCATTTAGCCATAATCTTAAATCATAACTTTTACTTTCCATTCCAGCTAAAGTTCCACTACTGATTAATGTTCTACCCTCAATTGGTGTATAATCTTTTTCATCATAAATTGGAGTTACTTCTTCTAATGTATCCAATAATCTTTTGGGTTCATCATCAATAGAAACTGCTATGTATTTATTTTCAAGTCTATCTTCTACTTCCATAATTTCTAAGCGAACATCATAAACTACCTCTGTATTACAAGTATTCTTAATTGTAAATCGATATGGTTCTAAATTACTTGCCTCTTTATCCGTAAGTGGAAATGCTTCATTTAAAGAAATCGCAGCAGTTTCATCCAGAAGTTCTAAATTCAAACACCCACTCTTAATTTGATTAGAACTTTTTTGAGTTACTCTAATATTCCACAACGCAAAACTTACTCCTACCACTATTCCTATGCACAAAAGAATTCCTATGACTAAAAATACCATTTTCTTTCTTTTCTCCATAATCCCTACCTTCTATCATTACTCTTTTAACTATATAAACTATATCAAATATAGATAGCATAATGCAAGCACTTATTTTTTGAAATTTATACTATCATAGTACTAGCAAGGAGATATCGCTATGAATAAAGATGTCATTTATGTCAGAATTGATGAAGATTTAAAACAAAAATTAGATATGATTGCTTTAGAAGAACAAAGAAGTCTTAATAATTTAGTAGTTTGGATTCTTACAAACTTTATAGAAAGTAGAGAAAAAGATTCAAAAAAATAACAACATTATTTTTTTGTTATTTCTTCGATTTCATTTATTGTTAAACCTGTAACTTCTGCTATTTTTTCTATGGTGATAACGTCCAAAGTAAAGAGTTTTTTTATTGTTTCTTTTACCCCTTCTTGATATCCTTTTAAATACATAGGATTTTTTTTCTCGTTTTCTTCCTTTTTATTCATTTTTTATCCTCTTTTCCTATGCGGCGTAGAATTCACGCATTTTATCAATTCCTCTTTTTTCATATCTAGATATCATCACTTGGGTCTTTTTTAACTTTCTAGCTACTTCACTTTGGGTCATATCTTCAAAATAACGATATTCTATTATTTTTCTTTCTTCATCTGTTAATTGTTCTAGCCCTTCCTGAATGGTTAGTCTATCTTCCAAAGAGATAGGCTCTTCTTTCGCAACGGTTTCATAAATACTTCTATCATCATTTGTTCCTTTATCCATACTACTTACGATGATACTTCCCGCAACAATAGCCGCCTCAATTTCTTCTTCGCTATATCCTAAATGTAGGGCAAGTTCCTGATTATTTGGAATATAACCATATTTTTGGGCTAGAGAATACCTTGCCATTTCTATAACCTTGTTTAATTTTAAATAATATTCACTTACCTTTATTTGTCTTTGTGTTGCTAATTTAAACATTTCCCCAAAAATAGATTTAAAAGCATAAGTGGAAAACTTCACTGTTCCATCATCTTTAAAATTACGATAAGCTGTCACCATAGCCATGGCTCCTGCTTGGATTAAATCTTCTTTTTCTGCTCCATAAAAACGATTGGCAATACTATAAAGTAAGCCCATATTTTCTTTTACAATTTCAGTTTCTTCGATTGTCATAATATCTCTCCTTACACTTCTATAAGTTGTAATGCGGATAGTTCTGTATCCGTTTCTTTAATACGTAATCTTTTCAAATTCTTATTAATTTCTCTAGATACTTCACACAAATATATTTTTCCTTTATTTGTTCGTATGGCACATTTTGTATTTAAAATAGCCTCTACACCACTTTCATCAATATTTTCAAGTTCAAATAAGTTATAAACTAAATATTTAATTTTATGTTTTAAAATAACAGGAACTAAATAGTTATTTAATTTATAAGATCCTTTTCTTGATAAATTTCCACTAAGTCTTGCAAATAAAATTCCTTTGTTATATTCTAAATCCATGTTAAACATATTATCACCTGCTATATGAAATATAGAATAAAAAGAAAACATTTTAAACAAGTTCGACAAAGGTTGTCAAAAAAAGTTCGTATAAAAAAAATCATCCGAACTTTTTTACTCCAAAAGAAAAAATGTGTTTAACTGACACATTTTATTTTACATATCTTTCTTTTGCTTTTTCTTTATTTTCTTTGGTATAACCACTTAAAACATTTGGAACCCTATTTGTAAATGTATCATACATTTCATCAAACATGATTAGGTTTTTCTTACTTGCACTTACAGTAGCAAGTTTGTGTGCTTTCGAATCCTTTGTTACAACAAATATACTTTTTTGACTTAATGATCCATTGTAACGATATTCATGTGGATAAATCCATACAATATCATTATAATCATAAACTTCAAGACCATTCATATAACTTATCAAATAACTTCTAGTTAAATAAAGCTTGGCCTTTTTATAATAGAAAGTATCAGATGCTTCCATTTCATTTAACACTGTATCCCATTTGTTTTCCAATCTTGCTATACATTTTTTGGTAACACTGTTTTTATGAAAATAAACAAACAATACAATAGCACCAATAATTAAAGAAGGTAAACAAACAATTAAATCCATAGATAAATCACTCATTGGACTTTCAAAAGTATCTAAGTAAACAACACCAAGATAATCACTAAAGTTTGATGTCGTTAAAACTTTCTTATCATAAAGTTCATTATAAGTATCTATAGCTAACTTCTTTAAATCAGAAGG
>CASDHD010000103.1 GCA_949280095.1 uncultured Bacilli bacterium | reverse complement strand
GGGAGTGTATTTGCAACATTAATAGGCTATATGCTATCAGCAAGATAAAAATAGTTTTAATCTTTAAAATACTGCATGCTATTGTAGTATTTTTATTTTTAATATAATGGAACTTGTAAGTTTCTATTTTCTATTATATAATGAAATAGAATAAAGAGGATCGTGATAATAATGTTTAAAGAATATGATTATGAAAAATTACCAGTTGTTGATATTGTCAACGAAATGATTTTAGATGCAGCGAAAAAGAATGCCAGCGATATTCATTTTGACCCTACTCCTACTGTTTTAAATGTTCGCATTCGTGTAGATGGTGAGCTTATCAATTATGCAACAGTTCCAGAATCTGTAAAAAACCCATTAATCACACGTATTAAAATTATATCAGGGATGAATATTACAGAATCAAGGCTTCCACAAGATGGTGCCATTAAAAATGTTATCGAAGATGATGCCCTTGACTTACGTGTTTCAACTTTACCAACAGTATATGGAGAAAAGGTTGTTATTCGTATTTTGGATTATACCATGAGTAGTAATGGTTTAGAATCTTTAGGATTTTCACAGAAAAATCTTGAAAAAGTTCAAAAACTTATTAAAGAACCAAATGGTATTATACTGATTACTGGTGCAACTGGAACAGGTAAATCTACAACTGTTTACTCTATGTTACAAGGCCTAAATACAACAGAACGTAACATCATTACAGTAGAAGATCCCGTAGAAATGAAACTTGCAGGTATCAACCAAGTCCAAACCATGAGTGAAATAGGTCTAACATTTGCTAATACCCTAAGAAGTATTTTAAGACAAGACCCTGATGTTATTATGATTGGCGAAATTCGTGATGATGAAACAGCTAGAATTGCCGTACGTGCATCTATTACTGGTCACCTAGTACTATCAACTATCCATACTAACAACTCTTTAAACACCATTGAAAGACTATTAGATATGGACGTAGAGAGATATCTACTCGGTTCTGCTTTAACTGGTGTTATTAGTCAAAGATTAGTAAAAAAACTATGCCCAAAATGTCGTACCTCAAGAGCAGCTACTCCTTATGAGAGAAATGTATTTAAGCAAGTGTTAGGAATGGATATTACAGATATCTATACTCCTGTTGGCTGCGACGAATGCTATCAAGGATATAGAGGACGTGTGGCTGTGCAAGAAGTATTAATTATAGACCAAAATATAAGAGATGCAGTCACCAATAATATTCGAAAAGATGAACTTAGAAAATTAGTATATAAAGAAGGAACAACCACTACTCTACTAGAAGATGGTTTAACCAAAGTTATGGAAGGACTATCAAGTTTTGAAGAAATTCTAAGAGTTATTGATATAGATGATGATTTAGGAAATGATGATGTGGAAATTAAAAACGCTTTAATTGGTAAAACTACTGAACAAGCAGTCTATTTAGAAAATCCTGTAAATCTTACAGAAGATATTGAAACACTATAAAAGTACACCGTAAAAAGTGTACTTTTTTGTTGTGTCAATAATTTAATAGGAAAGTATTATCTAAAATATAAGTAAAATATATTGAAATTTTTCTAAAAAGAAATAAATAATAAAGGCACTACTTGCTAAGAACGGTCCAAAAGGAACTTCACTTTCTTTCTTTAATAGCATAGATCCAACAGCATAAGGCAATGCCAAAAAAGTAGAAAAGATAAGAACCATTAAACCATATTTATAACCAAAAATCATTCCAATAATAAAAGAAAATTTAATGTCGCCGCCCCCCAAGGCTTCTCTTTCAAAAAGTAAAGTACCAATATGACCAATGAATAACATAAATAAAAGACCAGCACAACCATAACCAACATTGATAAGAGCATTCATAAATCCATAGTAATAACAGCGAAGACCAAATAAACAAATAGCAGAAACAACAAGTGGTGAATCTAAAATAATCATAAATTTAAAATCTGTAATTAAAATAAGAATAACTAAAGATGCTAATATTAAAGAAACAAAAAATTCATAAGAGATTCCAAATTTCACGTAGCTTATAGCAAATAAATAACCAGTTAGAAGCTCATATATCAAATACTCTATAGATAATTTCTGCTGACAATGACGGCATTTTCCTCTTAACCCAATAAAAGAAAAAATTGGAATTAACTCGTACCAAGCAAGTTCATGATTACAATGAACGCAGTGACTTCTTGGTTTAATTAACGATTCGTTGTTTGGTAATCTTGTTCCTACCACATAGAAAAAAGAACCCATCACTGCACCTAAAATAAACAAAAATACAATATAAAACATACAAATTCCCCTATTCTATAGAACTCATTAAACCAAACATTGGTAATATAACTGCCAAAATGATAACACCAACAACTAGTGCTAAAAAAGCAATCAAAATTGGTTCAATAAAGGCTTTTAAATTATTCACTAAACTACGATGCATTTCAGAATAATAATCACTTACTTTTTTCATCATGTCCGCAAGTTGACCAGTTGATTCTCCTGTAACAATCATATAATAAGCAACATCAGGTATAGCCCATTGATCCTTAAATGAGGTGGAAATCTTATCCCCTTTCACAATGTTATCTATCGTAGCATTCATAATTTCTTTATAAATTTCATTATTTGTAATTCTACTCAAAATCGTCATACTATCGGTAATAAAGACATTATTTGTAAGAAGCGAAGAAAAAGTTTTCGTAAATATCGTAAGCTCATTATATATAATAATATTTCCAATTAGTGGCAGATGCATCAAAAAGTATTGTAAATTTCTACGGAATGCCTTGATATTTTTATAGCAAAAATAAATACCCATAAGTATTGCTATGATGATTAGGGCAATGAATAAAATATTCTCTTTTAAAAATTGACTTAAGTTAACAATCATCAAAGTAATTCCCGTAATTTCAGCAGCAGAAGATTCGACTACTTTAGTCCTTGCTCGAGTCTTCGA
>CASDHD010000102.1 GCA_949280095.1 uncultured Bacilli bacterium | reverse complement strand
TTCGACATTTCCGTAAGTATAGATTATATATATATTTAAAAATTCTAAAAAATACATTTGACAGTATTTATAATGCTTTTAAAATAGAACTTAGATAACTATAAATCTAAAACTTTGTGGAGGTAAATTATGCAAATGAAAAGAGATTTTACTAGAAGATTTGTCGCTTGCTTAATTGTTTTTATGCTTACTTTTACTAATTTTGCGACTCTTGGTTCAGCTCTAGTATATGCTGCTGATAGCGAAAATGCTGATGCAGTTAACTTTGCTGCTCAATTTGTTATGATTGAGAATAGTGAAGAAAGTACTGAAGAGCCGGAACAAACTGAACCTACTCAACCAGTTGAGCAGGAACCAGTGGTCGAACAGGAACCAGTAGAACCTGTAGTAGAGGGACAACCAGAAGAACAACCAGAGCAGCAAGATGAAAATGAAGGAGAGGAAAATCAAGAGACTCAAATTGGTTCGATTTCTCATAGCTTAGAAGAATATGAGAAAAGTCAAAATTCAGAAAATCAAGCAGAATCTGATGAAGAAAATTCTTCTGAAGAGGATCAGGTCAATGAAGATAATTCTGAAGTAGAAGAACCAGAAGAAAATGGACCTGAGACTTCAGAGAATCCTGTAGTAGTTGAACCTGAAGAACCTGTTGTAGAGGAACAACCAAAAGAACCTGAAAAACAACTGCTTCGTAATGGTTTGGCTATTGAAATCACTGTTGGAGTTAAAGATTCTGGATATTTGAAAAATGCTAGAGTTGATATTAAGGATTTAGCTAATCAAATGTTTACTCTTGAAGAAAATATTTCTCTTGGCGAATATATTCAATCAATTGAGGATAATAAAATTAAGCTTAAACAGATAAATAATGGTACAGAAGTTAAAGTGTATATCCCAATCAAACTTAAAGATGAAGAATATGTTAATATCAAGAAACTTCAAGAAGGTGTTGAATTAGTTTTAACTACTACTTATGTTGATAAAGAAGGTGCCGAGGAAATTTTAACTAAAACTGTTAAACCTGTTTTAGAAATCCAAAATAATTTGAACTTAGTTGTTGGAAGTGAAATCGAAAAGTTTATTCCATATACAAAAGATGGTGTAAATGAAGCTTTAGTTCAAATTAGAGTAACTATTGGAACTGATTCAAAAAATGATTTACCAGTTAAAGATACTTCTACTATGGTAACAATTCCTGAAATAGAAGGTGCTGAAATTAAAGATGTAACTGTAGATGCTATTAGTACAGGCTTTACAAATGGATTAACTAATGGTGAAGCTGTATTTACGACACAAAACTGGAATTACCAAGATGCAGTTGTTAACATACGTGTAGATAATGTGGAAAGAGATAGTTTATATAAAAGAAATAGTGGAAATGATGAATACATAATTTCTTATAAATATTCTAATCTTGGTGATACATCAAACATGATGGTTAATTCAACTGTAGAAGTAATCTCAAATGTATTCACAAGTGCAGGTACTAATGAAATCTCAAATCAAATTAATAAAGAATATAATTTATCAGAAGCAAATCAAAATATAATTACTTATGATTTAACAAGAAAAACTGGAAGTATAAGTAAAGGATATTTATATGGTAATGCTAATTCAGAAAATCCAGAGTATGAATTAGAATATGATAATACTGTTGACATAAATATTTCTAGAGTTGAACTTGTTAATACTATAGAAGTAAGAGAAACTGATGAATATTTTATAGACATGAATGGAAATAGATATACTGCCGAAGGAAATACATATTATAAATCAGTTAAAGTAAATAGAGAAAAACTACTTTCAATAATAGGAGAAAACGGAAATTTAGAACTATTATTAGAAGATGGAACTTCTTTAATAACTGTAGATAAATCTACAGAGTCAGAGAGCGATGGAAATATCACAATTAGTTTTGGGGAGAACAAAATTGGAAAGATATTAATAAGAATAAATAATCCAGAGGCAGAAGGAATATTAGATATTGTTACTATAAAGGCAATACAAAAATCAACATATGAGAAAATGGATATTATGCAATTCGAAGGAATGCAATCAGATTATATAGCAGCAGCTGAGTTGATAGAAGGAATAGTAACAGAGATGGGGACTAAATCTGTATATACAGAATTATTAGGTACAATTACTAATCCAAGTATAGTTTTAAGTAGAAAAGATTTAAGTACATTAGTTGAAAATAAAGATATAGAGATAGAGTTATCTTTAAATAATGGTTTAGATATAAGTGATATGTACAAAAATCCAGTATTTGAGCTTACATTTCCAAAAGAAGTAACAGCTATAAATATCCAAGATGTTAACTTACTATATGGTAATGATGAATTAACAATAGGAAATATTGAAACATTTGAAAATGAAAATGGAAATGTAGTATTAAGAATAATCTTAAATGGAACACAAACAAAATATGCATTAGGAGAATCAGACAAAGGTACAACAGTTATATTAAAATCAGATATTACGGTAGACATGTATACAGCATCAAGAAAATCTGAAATAGAAATGAATTATTATAATGAAGATGCTACAAACTATGGTATTGGTTCAGATTGGAAAATGCTTACAGATCCAAGTCCATATATCTTACTAGGAAGACATGGTGAAGATAGAGCAGAATTGAATATAGTAGCACCTGAAGGACTAGTAAATGCACAAATGATAACAGGATATAAAGACAATGGATCAATAATATCAGTAAACCAAGGAAGAAAAGAAGATACAGTAGGAACATTCAAAGAAGCAAGACAAGCAGAAATGAAAATGATAGTAATCAACAACACAGATGAAGACATGAAGAATGTGAGCATATTAGGAAGAACAATATTTAATGGAAATAAGGCAATAACAGAAGATGTAGCTTTAGGTGCAAATATAGATGCTCCAATGAGTAGTTTTATAGATGGAAATTATCCTGCTAAAGTTTATTATTCAGAAAATGCTGAAGCAACAAAAGATTTGGACAATAGTCAAAATGGTTGGACAGAAGCAATTGAAGATATAAAAAATGTTAAATCT
>CASDHD010000101.1 GCA_949280095.1 uncultured Bacilli bacterium | reverse complement strand
ATGCAAACCCAAAATATGGAGAATTCATAACATCATTAAGAGAAAGAGATACAAGTGCAACAGAACTAGTAACTTTTGTACCACCAACAGGAATTGAAGTAAATAATCAAATAACTACACAAGTATTAATAGTAACTATAGGAGCATTAGTGATAGTAGCAGTAGGAATAGTGATTATCAAAAAGAAAATGTCTTTTTAGGGATGTTTGTTATAAGATATCTTTGCACCATTTGGAACAGATGCTAAAAATATTTGGTATAAAAGGTTAGAGATATAAATATAAAACACAGGGAAATATATTTCTCTGTGTTTTATGTGCATATATACTTTGTAAAAGTAATAATTAATATATTTAGAATGTTAAATAAAGTAAAATATCCAATTCGACAAAAAAAGACATAAAAAACACTAAAATAGGAAAACAAAATATAAAAAAATTGAAAAAAAGCCAAAAAATACCGTGCCACCCTTGAAAAAAAGGCAAAAAAGATGTATAATTATTAATGTATAGTGTTTTTTTACAGGAAAGAAAAAAAGCGAATTAAATGTAATAAAAACTTTATAAAACAAGAATGAAAAGTATAAACCAAATAGCCGTAAAAGAATAGAAGTTAAAAAACTTTGATACGCTTAAGCAAGTAAGATTTCCTGTTGATTACTTAATAAAAAAATAGTAAAATTATAATTGGAATAAGTCTGAAAAATTTAAAATTTTTCAGTAAATTCGTTTATATGTCAAATTTAGCGTAAAAGCTTATATAATAGGAAAGTGTACCTTTTCTATTGTATAAAAAAGGTAAAATAATATACTATATATATGTAATAAAGGGAGGAATAAGATTATGCTAAAAAACAAAATTCTAGAAAAATTGTTAGCAATAGTCCTAATATTTACATTAACATTTGCAAACTTTGCATTCATAACAAAAAGTTATGCAAGTTTTGCAGGAACAGTATTTGGTGGAAAAACAGACACAGGAAGCAAAAATGTCGAATTTGAAGCCTATTTTGGAACCGAAGAAGAAAAAGAAACTTCGGTTATTAGTAATGTAAACAATAAAGACTTAGCTATTAGCATGAATTTAAATGTTAAAGATGGATATTTAAAAAATGCTAAAATTCAAATTACAGAAGCAAAAGAAGGAAAAGGAATAAACTTTGATTTAAAAGAAAAAACAGAAGTAGAAAATACAATAAGAAATATTGAAGAAAATACAATATACTTAAATCAAATTAATAAATCATCAGAAACAAAGATTTCTGTCCCAATAGAATACAAAAATGAAGAATATGTTAATGAAGAAAAAGTATCAAAAGATGCTTTAGTAATATTTACTGGAACATATATAGATAACAAAGGTGAAGAAAAAGAATTATCAAAAGAAATAAATTTAAATGTATCATGGAAAGATGAAAGAAAAATAGAATTAGAAACAGAAGCAACAAAATATATAAATTATGGAGAAGGGGTAATTTTACAAACAGTAGAAAAAATAGAAAGCAAAACAGAAGAAAATACCTTACCAGTGAAAACAACAGAATTAGAAATAGAAGTACCAATATTAAAAGAAACAAAACCAAGTAAAATAACAGTAGTAGCAAACACAACAAAAGGAACAAATGGACAAGAAGCAGGAGAAATAACTTTTAATGAAAACAATTGGACATATAATGAAGAGGAAAACAAATTAACAATAAAAGTAAGCAATGAAAAACAAAAAGTAGAAGTAAACAAAAATGAAGATGAATACTTACAAGATGCACAAAGAGAAAAAATAGAAGAAGAAAGATACTATAATGGATCAGGAATAGACGAATTTGTAGTAACATACACATATGCAGGACTAGAACAAGGAAAAGAAAAAATTGAAGCAAACTCAAAAGTACAAGCAAAAATGACAACAATAAGTGGAATAGAAAAAGAAGAAAATATCAATATAGTAACAAATAATAAAGAATACAAATACGAATTATCAGAAACAACAGGAGATATAGTATCATTAAACATAGAAAACAAAAACCAAGAAATAAGTAAAGCATATACATATGTAAATTATAATAATCAAGGAAAATATGAAACAGAAATATCATCAGAAATGATAGTAAACATATCATATAAAGACATAGTAGAAGGAATAGAAGTAAAAGATGATCAAAGCACATATGTTGACAAAAATGGAAATACAATACCAAATAATGATATATATTATAAAAATATAAATATATCAAAAGAAAACTTTAACAGCATTTTAGGAGAAGACGGAGAAATTAAAGTAAAAGATCAAAATGGAAATATAATAAATACAATAAATAAAAACAGTGAGGTAAATGAAAAAGGAAATATAACAATAGGTTTTGAAGAGAAACATTCTAGATTAAGTTTCGAAACAACGAAACCAATAGGAGAAGGAAACTTAGTAATAAGCACAACAAAAGCAATAAGTAATGTAAGTATAGAAAAACAAGAATACATAAACATAGAAAAAATAAAAAATAAAACAAGTATAAAAGCAAACTATAATTATGTAGAAGGAATAGTAGATGTAGGAGAGGTAGAAACAGAAGAAAAGCTACTTGACACAACAACAGAAGCAAATTTAGTAATAGATAGAGAAAGTCTATCAACAGTAGAAGAAAACAAAGATGTAGAAATGAGAATAGAGTTAAACAATGCAAGGGAAACATCAGATATATATGGAAACTCACACTTTGAAATAGAACTACCAGAATATGTAGAAAATATAGATGTAACAAACTTAAGTTTACTATATGGAGAAGGATTAGAAATAAAATCAGGAGAAGTAAATGGAAGAACAATAATAGTAGACTTAGCTGGAAAACAAGAAGGTATAAACTCAGGAATATTAACAAATGGAACAAACATAGTATTAAATGCAAATATAAAAGTAGATTTATATGCACCAGCAAAAACAGAACAAATAAAATTAAGATATACAAACAGTGAAGCAACAAACTATGTAGATCAAGGAAATAAAGAAGTAGAAATATCTTATTCAGCACCAACAGGATTAGTAGCAGTAAATAGTATATCAAATTAT
>CASDHD010000100.1 GCA_949280095.1 uncultured Bacilli bacterium | reverse complement strand
AAAAACTCTATACAATAAAGCGAAAGTTTTTGGAAAGGAGTTTTTTTTGTGATAAAAGAAAAAACATTTTTAAGAGATATTATCATTACCAAATTATTAAAAGCAGAAGAATGTCGGGAATATTTAGCAAGTATAATAGCAGCAGTACTAAAAATAGAAAAAAATTATGTGATGGAAAATTTAAGATTACTAGATACAGAAGTAAGTCAAAATATTCATAACAAAGATCAAGAAGTAGATGTCATTGCTGAAAATAATGAAATGATTATCAATATTGAAATTAATACTGTTAATACAAGACAAAGTCGAATAAAAAACAATACCTATATAGCACAACTCATCCTACGCCAAACGGCTCCAGGAAAAATCTATAACATAAAACCAATTGTACAAATCAATGTAGATTGTTTTGATGTATACATGAAAAATGAATTTATTTATCATAGTGTCATGATGGAATAAAAATATCATATCAAAAGAAATGAAAGTTATATTGATATTTATGATATAAACCTAGATTTTCTAACACAAATCGATTATAATCAAATCAAGAAATTAAGTGAAAAAGATTTAAAATGGTTGCTCTATATTTTTGTATGTCAAGATGAGGGATTAAAGGAAAGTCTTTATAGCGAGAATGGGATGATGAAGAAAGTGGAAAAGAAAATGAAAAATTTTATGAGAGAGCTAGACAGTATACTGTATTATAATCATGAAGAGTTTCGAGCAGCAGAATTAGAAGAGTTAAAAGAAGAGGCAGTAAGGATTGCTAAAGAAGAAGCTTATAAAAAAGGAAGAAATGAAGGTATAAAACAAAATGCAATTGAAATTGCTAAAAAAATGTTATCTAAAGACAAAGATTTAAATGAAATTCATGAATTCACAAACTTAACAATAAAAGAAATTCAAAAGTTACAGGAAAGTTTGAGTTAAAAAAATTTGAGCATATATCAAAAACACAATTGCATTTTATTTATTCCTTATGTATAATAAGACTTGTTAGAAAGAGGACTAGAAGTTTATGAAAAAAAATGTAATTGTAAAAGAAATTAAAATTGAAGGTAAAGAATGGGAAAAGTGTCTAGATGGTGCTTTTAAGAAAAAAAATAAAGATGTTAAGTTAGATGGCTTTCGTAAAGGTGCGGCACCTAAAGATATTTTTATTAAAAAATTTGGAATAGAGTCTCTTTATATGGATGCTGTTGATAGTGCAGTTGAAACTGCTTATAAAAAGTTGCTAGAAGAAGAGGATATTAAACCAGTATGTGAACCAAAATTAGATGTAAAATCAATTAATGAAAAAGAATGTGTTCTTGAATTTACGTTTATTACAGCCCCTGAAGTAGTTTTAGGAGAATATAAAAATTTAAAAGTTAAGAAACCAACTGCAAAAGTATCAAAAGAAGAAATAAATGAGGAAATTGAAAGACTTCGTAATCAATTTGCAGAAATTAAAGTGAAAGAAGAAGGCAGCAAAATTGAAGAAGGAGATACAGCTATTATCGACTTTAAAGGATATGTTGATGGTAAAGTTTTAGACGGTGGAACTGGCGAAAACTATCCGCTTGAAATTGGATCTCATACATTTATCCCAGGATTTGAAGAAGGCTTGATTGGGTTATCTGTTAATGAAGAAAAAGAATTAAACTTAACTTTTCCTGAAAATTATACTGAAGAACTAAAAAATAAAGACGTTAAGTTTGAAGTAAAGGTAAAAGAAATTAAAACTAGAGTTTTACCTGAACTTAATGAAGATTTTTATTTAGATTTAAGCTATGAAGATGTAAAGACAAAAGAAGAATTCGAAAATAAAGTTAAAGAAACAATTACAGAACGTAAGAATGCTGAAATTGAAGATCAATATATTGAAGATTGTTTAGCAAAAGCTAGTGACAATATGAAAGTCGATATAAATGAAGAAATAATTGACGATGAAGTTCATCGTATGATGCATCAATTTGAGGACCAATTAAGAATGCAAGGACTAAATATTGAACAATATTTTGAATTTAGTGGTATGACACATGAAAAAATGCATGAACATATGGAACCAGAAGCAACAAAACGTATTAAATATCGTTATTTGCTTGAAAAAGTGGCAGAAGTTGAAAATATCGATGTAAGCGATGAAGAAGCAAATAAACAAGCAGAAGAAATGGCAAGTAATTATGGCATCACAAAAGATGAGTTATTAAAAGCTTATGGTAGCTTAGAAGTTGTGAAGTATGATATAAAAATGCGCAATGCAATTGAGATTATTAAAGGATAACGATAAAAAGTTATCTTTTTTATTGATTTCAAAAAAATGTTTTGTCTAGTATTGTCGAAAGTATTGAAAAATAAAAAAACTCTATACAATAAAGCGAAAGTTTTTAGAAAGGAGTTTTTTTCGTGATTAAAGAAAAATCTTTATAGCGAGAATGGGATGATGAAGAAAGTGGAAAAGAAAATGAAAAATTTTATGAGAGAGTTAGACAGTATACTGTATTATAATCATGAGGAGTTTCGAGCAGCGGAATTAGAAGAGTTAAAAGAAGAGGCAGTGAGAATTGCCAAAGAAGAAGCAAGAGAAAAAGGGAAAAAAGAAGGGATAAAAGAAGGAATAAAACAAGGAATAAAACAAGGAATAGAACAAGGAATAGAACAAGGCTCTAAACAAAGTAAAATTGAAATGGCTAAAAAAATGTTAGATTTTATGAACATCGAACAAATTGAAGAAATTACAGGCTTGTCATTGAAAGAAATTGATCAACTTAATTCTTAAATTATGTATTTAAACTTAGAAATTTTTTTACGAAAAAAGTAGGAAATTTTTTTTGAAAAGTTGTGTTAAACATAATGACTGATAAATAAAAGTAATGTATAATAGTAATAGCCAAACAAAAGATAAAGAAGGGAGATATCCTTAATCAACTAGTCTATCTTTATCTTTGTTTGGCGATAATGGTATTTGATTTAGACTAGTTGATTAAGGATATTTTATGTAATATGAAACTAGAAGAACTAATAAATGATTTGGATCCTGTAACAATTATCGAATTTAAAAATTATAGGATACCCTCAAAAATAAAAGTCACAATTATGTAATAAAATGTTTACAAA
>CASDHD010000099.1 GCA_949280095.1 uncultured Bacilli bacterium | reverse complement strand
ATTGTCAGTTCTCATATAGTATAACACATTGCCTTTCGTTTCTTCAAATACTATGTCGGAATATTTGTCATAAAAATGAAAAAAAGAAACTTTTTGTTCATTTTAGTTTCTTTTTTATTGCGGTAAAGACTTTCCTAGAAGATTTAAATATTCTATTAATAAGTCATCAATTTTTTCAGTATAAAGATTTTTTAAATTTTTTAACCAGATTTTGTCGTCTAAATTTTCAGCTAATTGTATTGCTTCTTTGTATTTAGAATCTAATAATTGTATAGAAAAAATTTGAAGTCTCTTTTTTATTATTAAAGCACCTGGCCAATTCATATCTTGCAGCCACTCAAATAATTTATCAATATATGGAAATAGCTCAGTATCAACCTTTGAATATAATATTAAAGCACAATTGTCCCAAATTTCTTTGCTATATGGTTTCAATGGTTGTAAAAAATAATTTAAATCTTTTATTTGCATTAATTCTTCTATTGCCTTATTTTGTATTTCTAACGAATTATTCCAGTGTAATTTTTCTAATAGTGTATCAATTTTTTTCATTTTTGCAATACATCCCATTTCTTTGTAACTTTAATTAAAGCTCCTGTCCATATAGAATTTTTACCTTGTCTTATCCAGTCTTCCATTGTTCCGCCAATTGGATATACAGACACATGAGTTTTAGAATCTTGTATGGCATACAATACTCCGGTTGCATTAATTTGTTCTATTGTTGTTACTAATGAATTCGGCTTTGATATAATTGAAAATGACAACCCACTTTTTTTATCTTTTTCTTTTGGAACTAAATTCCCAGGATTTGTTCCATTATAACGATATATTTTTGTTTCTGAACTATTCTTATTACTTGTCGGAACTTTTGCTTTGGTTATAGATTTTTCAATTTCTTTTGCAGCTTCCTTTTCTTTTGTTTTCTTTCTTTCGTGTGCTGTCTCTATTCTTTTTGTTATAGCACCAGTTACAGGCGACATAACTCTTGGTGCTGTTGCTGCAACCGCTAATAAGGCTAATGCTGCTAATCCTCCAAGTAGGGCTAAAGCAATATTACCTTCACTATCAACATTAATGATTGGATTATTCTCACAATAAGCATATAAGTTATAGCCTAGATAACTCTCACTTGTTCCAATAATTCCATCTGCATTGATAAATCTTCCCCATTCTGGATTATAGTATCTACTATTTAAATAATATAGCTTTGTTTCTTTATCATAATAATAGCTTCTATATCTATATGGATTTATATTTGCTATATGGTTCTCATCTTCTATTAAATTTCCAAGAACATCTTTGATACTGACTACCTGTCCATAACTATCATATTCATAGGTACATATTAATTCATAATTACTATTATAAATACCTACTATATCTTCTTGATAATTCTTTTTGTAATAATAGGTTTCATTGTTATACCTAAATCCTATTAGGTCATGATTGTCAGTTCTCATATAGTATAACACATTACCTTTCGTTTCTTCAAATACTATGTCGGAATATTTGTCATAAAAGTGAAAAAAAGAAACTTTTTGTTCATTTTAGTTTCTTTTTTAAATCTTTTACAAAACTGCCTATAATAAGGAATATGATCGTAAAAAACCAAAGTAAAATATAAAAAACAGTAAGTCTTTTTTCCCATATGCTTTTTTCCTCAACAGGACCAAATTCATATTGATACCCAAAATATAGACAAATGATTGCAAAAATTGCCATGAGAATAATGATACATTTTAAAATAAATATTATTCTCTTTTCTTTCTCTTTTTTACTTAGTTTTTTTGTCATTTTATCTCTCCTTTATTAAAAGCCTCGTCCTCCGCCTCTATTAGATAGACTGCCTGCTGACCATCCACCACCGCTTCCATTTCCTGAAGAGAAGACACCTATAAATGACTTTAACGCACCACTCACTTTGTTCTTTATCGCTCTTCCTATTGACACTATACCATTAACAACTGGTACAACTGTGGCTGCAGCAATACCAGAAACTACTGTATTTACAGTTATTTTCTTTTGATAATTTCCAAAAATACTTGTACTTAACTTTTTAGGTTTGAACCATCCATTATTTATTCCATATACTTGTACAAAAGAAACTTATCAACCAAGTTTCTTTTTAAAGTTTTCTATAGAACGACCCAAGTAAAAATATATGATTATTAGTATCCAATTGGCAATTAAAAACACTATACATTTTCTTTCAAATAAAGATTTATTACTAATATCCGCAATTTCTGCATGATAACCATAATATAACATGAAAGTAGAAGAAATTGCCATTAAAACAATATCACATTTTGCCAAAAATATTATTCTCTTTTCTTTCTCTTTTTTACTTAGATTTTTTGTCATTTTACCTCTCCTTTATTAAAAGCCTCGACCTCCGCCTTTACTGGATAGAACCCCTGCTGACCATCCACCACCGCTTCCTTTTCCAGAAGAAAAAATACCTATAAACGATTTTAATGCACTACTTGCTTTGTTCTTTATCGTTCTTGCTACTGACACTATACCATTAGCAACTGGTACAACTGTGGCTGCTGCAATTCCAGAAACTACTGTATTTACGGTCAGTTTCTTTTGATAATTTCCAAAAATACTTGTACTTAACTTTTTAGGTTTGAACCATCCATTATTTATTCCATATACTTGTACATTTGAAGTAGCTATGCTTGTTACTGAACTTACGGCAGTATCTTTAGCAATATTTTTATATGAAATTGTTCTATTTTCGTTGTTAGCGGCAACAGTTTCATTAATAGTTGCTTCTATAAAGCTTGTTCCAGTTATAACTGCACCACTAGCAAATCCACCAAGATTTCCTACAGTTGTTGCAACTAATCTTGAAACAGCACCTGATGCAAATGAACCAATTGCTCCATCTAAAAATGATTTTCCCTCTGTGCAATTTGCAATTCCATTTATAGTAGCTGATACAAATCCACCGATTCCCATTCCAATAATTTGAAACCATAATGTACCATCTAAATCTTTTCTACTAATAGGATTGTTTTCCGTATATAAATACATATTATTTGAAAACATCCCTTGTAAAGTCTCAGGATATCCATCTGCATTGATAAATCTTCCCCATAATGGGTTATAGTATCTACTATTTAAATAATATAGCTTTGTTTCTTTATCATAATAATAGC
>CASDHD010000098.1 GCA_949280095.1 uncultured Bacilli bacterium | reverse complement strand
ACTTTGATACATATACCTATAGTACAAGTGCTACGACATATAATCGAAGAATACTTGGAGATGGAACGAGTGAATTTGGACCGTTTGCAAATGCGACTTATGGAAGTCAAAAAAGACAAGTAGGATCATGGTATGGTGATGAAGGTTGGTTCGTCTACTCTACGACTCCGTGGTTCGTACGTGGTGGCTCTTACGCTGATGGGCTTGGTGCTGGTGTCTTTGATTTCGATCTTGATTACGGTCGTGCGCATCCTAGCTATAGCTTTCGCGTCGTTCTTGCTATATGATGTAAAAAATATATAATTAACAAATTATTAGTCAAGAAATGGTACTCCATCAATAAAAATGTATACTTTTTATTAGTATTGTATATGATATAGATAGTATAAAGAAAGGAATTCGATTTTTTATGATGATGATACCAAGAAGAAATGATTTTGATTTACTAGATGATTTATTTAAGGATCCTTTTTTCAGTAATGAAAATAAGGCAATGAAGACAGATATTAAAGAAAATGAGGATGGATACTCCATCGTTGTAGATTTGCCTGGATATGATAAAGAAAATATTAAGATAGATGTAGAAGAGGGGTATTTGACAATTCATGCTACGATGAGTAATGAAGATAAGGAAGAAAAAAATGGTAAATTTGTAAGGCGTGAGAGATACTTTGGCGAATGTTCCAGAAGTTTTTACGTTGGAGATGCAATAGAAACAGAAGATGTAAAAGCAAGTTTTAAAAATGGTACTTTAAGTTTAATTATTCCAAAAAAAGAAATTCATAAGGAACTTACTGAAAAGAAATATGTTCAAATCGAAGATTGAATTTTAAAAGAAATAGTGTAAAATTTGCTATTTCTTATTTTTTGTATGCAAAATACTAAATTTTACTATTAGCCCTTTATTTTAAATATTATATAAATGATTTAATACCTATTTTATTTAAAAAGTCATACTTTTTTGCGTTTGTGATAGAGTTTCAAAATAAGATAATCTATGGTATTATAATGATATTAATAAAATATTATATTTATAAATAAAAAGAAGTGGTGTTGATGAAAAAAGATAATAAAAAAAATCGATTAGTAACAATAGCAGTGATTACAAGTATTTTAATTCCGATTTTTCTTGTATTTTTTGTAATAGGATTTCATAGTAATGAACTCGTTATAAAGCCTGTTCATTATGCTTTATTTTTGTTTTTATTTATTACGGTTTCTGTATGGTTAGCTTCTATTTTTGTTATGTTAAAAAATAAAAATAAAATACCAAAAGAAAAAATGTCAAAATCAAAAAAAATAGTGTTGATTATTTTCTTGAGTCTAGAAATTCTTGGGAGTAGCACATTTTTAATTTTAATGTATAGTCCTATCAAATTCTTTCGCGAGTGGTTAATTTCCTCTGCAATGGTTACGATGTCCCATAAGTATTTGGCTACTTGGTTTTATAGTTCTGAAGAAATAGTAAGAGTTTTAGATGCTAACAAAATCATAGAGCAAGATGAAGAAGTAGATTTAGATTCTATAAAATTTAATGGTCAGTTTAATCGTGATGATTATGAAAATGAATACGAAAGAGAAATTTTTACATTGGAAAATTTAAGTGATCCATATAAAATTATTCCTATTTCAGCAAAGAATTTTGAAGGGTATCTAGCAGTGATTTATGATCCATCAAGGATTAGTGTTGCGACAACAAAATATTTGAATACAACAGGGCAATATGTGACTGAAATGGCTGCAGATGCTAAAGCTTTATTGGCAATAAATGGTGGAAGTTTCTTAGATCAAAATCAAAAGGGAACAGGTGGAATTCCAGAAGGTGTTTTAATTAAAAATGGAAAAGTTTTATCGGATAAACCTTATACATCTTCGGGCGGTGTGATTGGTTTTACTGAAGACAATAAATTGATTTTAGGAAAAATGAATGCAAAGCAAGCTCTTTCTAAAGGAGTAAGAGATGCAGTTTCATTTCGACCTTTCTTGATTGTAAATGGTAAGAAATCATTTACTAAAGGGAATGGGGGTTGGGGAACAGCTCCAAGAACTGCAATAGGTCAAAGACAAGATGGAATAGTTTTGATGCTTGTTGTTGATGGTCGAACCGTTAAAAATCCTGGTGCAAGTATAGTGGATGTAATGAATATCCTTTATAAGTATGGTGCTTACAATGCTTCAAATTTAGATGGCGGAACTTCAAGTGTTATGGTACTACCAAAAGAAGAAGCGAAAAAATATATTACGAAAAAAGAAATGCAAACTCATTGTAAAAAGGATTACTGTTATATTAATGATGTTGTTAATGGAAGTGGAGCTCATGTTACAAGACCTGTTGTCAGTTCCTTTATTGTAAAATAAAAAGAGATTTGATTTAGTTAAGGTTGGGTGATTTTTTATGGATTTAGCGTTATTAACAATTCTGTTTATAATATTGGCTATTTAAAATTTGTTTTTAACGACTTAGATTATGAAAAAATAATTACTTATTTAGAAGATTTAAAAATACAAAAAAAGGCAATTTCTCTTCATATTAAACTCCATCTATCGAATCGAAATGTTTTTTTGAGTGAAATTGAAGACACTATACAATTATTAGAAAAAGGAAAGAATGAATTCAATCAACATCGTGATGAAAATTCAATCTATATTGAAATTCCAGACTTTAAAGATTTTTTTTATCTTATAGTTGTGTTAAACATTAAGACTGATTAATATATTCAGAATAAGCAACATTTAAATCAATAGGCATTGAGACCTTAAAGATATCCTTTGATTTAATATAATGATTATCTATTAACAATTTAGAATAAGATTCTGTTTTGATTTTACTTAACATGAATCTTTTTTTCATTGGAGTCTGTAAATAAAACTGTGTAAATAAAAAATCTCTCCATTCTTTTATTTTATCATGGAAAGATTTTTTATTTACACAGTTTTATTTACAGACTCAATATATATTCGTAGTTTTCTTTAAGATCTATATTTGCTTGTCCGATTTTATTTTTTAATAAATCAATAGTTGTTTTCATCAGTTTCTCATAAAATTTATTATCAGCACTATTGATGAGTAATAAATAATAAACATCTTTATTTCTTTGAATATTGCAAAGAAGTTTATAAATCGTATTTTTAATTTGACTTTCATTAATATTTTCAATTTCACTAATACAATGTTCACTATCTTTTAAAACATCGTATTCTACATCTGCAAGGACATCATAAATGTTTTCATAATATTTATAAAATGTTGTTCTATTAAGCTCTGCTTTATTACAGAGTTCTTTTACTTTGATAGTATATAGGCAAATTCCAAAAATAAAAGTTACACTTTGACAAAATAAAAACAACAAC
>CASDHD010000097.1 GCA_949280095.1 uncultured Bacilli bacterium | reverse complement strand
CCAGGATTACCTAGTTAGATTCTGTCTTTAAAAGAAAAAGAAAAGATGATTGAAACTTTTTCTTTAACGAATAATATTGTTAGATTCTTATCAAGATATTTTAACTACTAAAATAAAATTTATTATTTTTAACAAGAATAAATACTATTACAAACTTTTCAGTAAAATATACAAATTTTCTTTTTTTTGTTATACTTTTACAAGTGATAGTTATGAACGAATACTTAGATATGTTTATAGATAAAGATAAGCCTTATTTTTTAGATAAATACTTAGCAACAGAAACATTAGAAAGAATCAAATACGTGAGTCAATTTTGTGGTTGTGATTATACAAAACTTTATAGTCCATTATTTTTTTATTCTAGATATTTTCATAGTTTAGTAGTAGCCCATATGACTTGGCATTTCACACATGATAAGAAGGAGACAATTGCTTCCCTTTTGCATGATGTAGGTACTCCTTGCTTTGCACATGCAATTGATTATGTTATGAATGATGCATTGAAACAAGAATCTTCTGAAAAGGATATTATAGAAATTATTAAACGTGATAATGTGTTACTTTCTTATTTAAAAGAAGATGGTATAACGTTAAGTGATTTGCAGAACTTAAGTTGTTATCCTATTTTAGAAAACCATTCTCCTAAACTTTGCACAGACCGTCTTGATGGTGTTTTGCATACTTGTTATATTTGGTTGCGTACTCACTCTTTGAATGAGATAAGAGAAGTTTATGAAGATATTGTTATTTTAACCAATGAAGAAGGATACAAAGAGTTAGGTTTTAAAACGAAAAAAGTTGCAGAAAAGTTTGTTGAAATGGTGTTTGTATATGCAAAAGAATTGCAAGGAAATAAAGATAAATATGTTATGAATTTTGTTGCAGAATTGATAAAAAAATCTATAGAAAAAAAATTTATTTCTTTGGAAGATTTATATAAAAAGAAGGAAAGCGAAATTATAAAAATATTGAATGCGCATTTTGCTTCTTGGAAAAAATTTGGTGAAGCAAAAGACATCGTTTGTACTGACCAATGTCCAAAAGAGTTTTATGTTTCTGTAAATGCTAAAAAGAGAAATGTGATTCCTCTAGTAAATCAAAATAATCAGAATTTTCGAATCAACGAAATATCGGCAAGTGCTAAAGAAACATATAAGATACTTGAAAACTATAAAGATACGCTTTATGGATATGTAAAAGAAATAGAAAAAATTTAAGTTTAAAAAAGTTGTATAAATGCACAAAATTGTGTATGATATAAATGTAAGTGTTATCAAGAATTAGATAACGCTCGCATTCTGGCTTGCGCTATGTTTCTATATTTCAAATATAGTCACTAGCGTTCTTTTTTTATTGATTGAAGCATTAAAACAACTATCAACATAATTATTACTAATAAAAGAACAAACACTAATACAAGCATTGCATCTTTGTTCATAACTTACACCTACTTCCATACCTTTCGTTAGACCAACGTCCCCCTGATTGATATGAAATGTAAAAGAAAGAAAGCGCTACTAACTTGATAACACAAGTTGTTATTATAAAGAGAAAAAAGAAAGAAACAAGTAAATCGACAAAACTTGCTAAAACTTCTTTTTTTTATTGTATTTATACTTTATTTTTTAAATACTGGCTGTCGTAATTTGTTATCCTCTGTTCTTTCTAAATACCAAACTTCACAGTTTAAACATGAGTTTATGTAAAAACATTCTTTTTCTTCATAATCACAAAAAGGAGAAGCTTTTATTTTTTTCTCTTTTTTTAGTTTTTGGTACATGCATTGTTTTTTTCCCATAGTAACTTTTCCAACAAAATGAAAATCTTTATTCTGGTATTCTCCTAATAATAAAGTCACAATAGCATTTTCTTCTTTTTCCTTATAGCCACCAATCATAAAAATTTCTTTTTTTAAATTCTTAATTTTAAGCCAGTTTTCAGTTCTCGTGTTTATTTCGTATAAACTGTCTTTCTTTTTAGCCACTATTCCTTCGAAATCCATTTTTTTTACTTTTTCAAAAAACTTCTTTCCTTCTTTTTCTATATATTGTACTTTAATAAAAGAATCTGTATCTTGAAATTTTTGTAAAATTTTTTTTCTTTCGAGTAAGGTTTTATTGGATAAATCGTTATCATTTTCATACAAACAATCAAACACCATAAAGCAAACTGGCATTTCTTCGGAAACATATTTTATTCTATTTTCATTTTTCAAATGCATACGTTCTTGTAATTTGGAGAAACTAGGTTTTCCTGCATAAAATAAAACAATTTCTCCATCAAAGATTACGTTTTTAGAGAAGTTTTTCTGTAATGCTTTTAATTCTGGATAGAGTTTTGATAATTCATTACCATTTCTACTAAAGATTTTGAAAGTTTTAGGACCAACGTGAAGAGTAGCTCTTATTCCATCAAACTTAAGTTCAAATAAAAAGGAAGCAGAATTAAATGGTTCTTCCACTTCTTTTAAAAGCATCGGTGAAAAAAATTTGCCAAATTCCATCTAAGACACTTCCAAACTTTTTTGCAAAGAAGTAACCAAATCTTTCATCGAAGGTCTTTCTTTTTTTGTTTTTTTCTTAATTGGTTTACCTTCTATCTTTTTGTGAATAGCTTCTTTGATTTGATTTTGATAATCGTCTTCGTAGTTAACTGGATCAAAGTGTCCAGATAAGTGACTTACAAGTTCCATAGCAAGATCAAGTTCTTTCTTTGTGAATTTTGATTCTACAGTCGCTTCTGGAATGTTAACCTCTTCTTCAAAATACATTGTAGACATTAAAATATTGCCTTCATAAAATCTTAAAAGAACATAATAAAATTTACTACCGATGGAAGTTTTTGCTACAGCAATTTTTTTTGATTTATTCAACACTTCTAAAAATAAAGAGTAGGCTTTTGATTTTTTGGGACTTGTTAGAATATAACTTTTTTCATAATAGTAAGGGGGTATTTCACTAGCTGGTACAAAAGAAATAATTTCAATGGACTCCTTAGAATCAACTTGCATATTAGAGAGTTCTTCTTTAGTAAAAGTGACATACTCTCCTTTTTCATACTCATATCCTTTTATTAAATCCGCTTCATGAACTATCTTTTTACAATGTTCACAATATTTTTGGTAACGAATTCTGCTCCCACATTTTTTGTGTAATTGATTAAAGGAAGTATCGTTATTTTTAATAATCGGGTTATAAACAATTGGAATATTTACCAACCCAAAAGAAATTGCACTACGAACGTTTGCCATTATGATCACCTAGATAGATTATGTTAAAAATTAAGAAAAGTTATACAAATCAAATTATAATCTTGGTATTCTCTTTGAAACTATAAGCATATAGGCAAATTCCAAAAATAAAAGTTACACTTTGACAAAATAAA
>CASDHD010000096.1 GCA_949280095.1 uncultured Bacilli bacterium | reverse complement strand
ATATTATTAGGATATCATATTTTTAGTTTCGCAAAATATCTATTATATAAAGACAAATGCAATAGAAGTATTCGTTAATCTAGCCAAAGAATATAATGTCCCATTAGTAAAAGGATCATTTAAAAGAATATCTAACCACTTGCATTCTACACTTGAAACAGAAAAGCCATCGATAAACTATAAAAATATTGAACAAGAAAAAGAATTCATTCAAAAACAAGCAGGATATGTATGGAATCATTTATATGACCACAATTTAATCAATAATATTCGTTTCCCAGAAGGCTTATACTATGAAGATATCGCTTTTGCCTTTCCCGTTTTTACAGTAGCTAAAAAATGTGTAATATCAAGTGAAATTCTCTACTATTATAGAAGACATTTCAATAGTACCACTTTACAAAATATGCTAAAGCCAAATGAACATATTCTTGATGTATATCACTCACTTTTAGAACTAAAAGAGAATTGCAAAAAATTAGGAACTTATGAAACTTACAAAAAACAAATTGATGAAGTTTTAAAATTTACTTCTATTTATCCTATGTATACAGTTAATACTTGGCTTTCTATGAGTAAAGAAGAAAAAAGAAAAGTAATCGCTCTCTTATATCAATATGCTGCGAAAAAATATCAATATGAAAATATTCTAGATATCCCACTTGTTAAAGATAAATGTCAAAAAAGTTTTATTTATCGAATGCGCGTAAAACAAACCACCAAAATCTTACCTACGATAAAAGAAGAACCACATGGTAATGAACTATCAATTGCATTAGAGCTAATAAGAAAAAACATCTGATATTTTTTTCAAATGTTTTTTCTTTTTTACAAATTATTGATTATTCTCTCGATTTCTTCCTTTGATTTAAAGCCAATCTCTTTTCTCACTTCTGCTCCATCTTTGAAAAAGACCAAAGTTGGAATACTCATCACTCCAAATTTTTGGGCAAGTTCTGGATGAGCATCTGTATTCACCTTAATAACACTTACATCATTCATAGTCTCAAGTACTGATCCCATCATTTTACAAGGACCACACCAATCTGCATAAAAATCAACTATGTGTAAACCACTTTTCACCAAATCATCTAAATTTTCAGTTTCTAAATATTTAACCATTTTATAATCCTCCTATCTATATTTCGATACAATTTGTTCAGCATCTTTTATTTTTAATTTATTCTTCTCTAATAACTTATTCGCATTCTCAACACTTAATACCTTATATTTTAATAAAATATCTAATCCATTTTGATTTAGTTCATCCGTATTTTGATTAGCACCATAATTTTTATTTAATGCAACAACTTCTTTAACAGCTGTATAAGTTTCATCAAAAACCTGACTAACAACTGGTGTTTTTCCAAGAATAAAATCTGCTATTTTACTATCCGTAATCAAGCTATTTTGAACATTAAATTGAGCAAGTAAAAATAAAGTAGCAAAAATAAGCAAATACATTTCTAAAAGACCAAAAATTGCACCTAAAATTTTAGATGGGATACCCAAAACAATCGTAAACTTCAAAAGTGTTTCTACAATTCCTGATATTTTGATGATAATACCTAAAATAGAGGAAAAAATAACAAATAAAATCAAAAAAGCAATTGCTTCATATATTAAAATATTAATAACTGTAATTCCTACATTAAAAAATGGTAAATAAGTATACAAAAATACAGACAACGGATTTTTTAACGTAAAAGCTAAAACAAATACTAAAATCATTCCTACAAAAGAAACCACACTCTTAATAAAACCCTTTTTAAAACCTAAAATAACACCCATTAATAAAAACAAAATAATGATTGCATCTACAACACTTAACATGATATCTACCTACTCTCTACTAATATTATATACTAATCTTAATGAAAATAAAAGCAATTTGTGGTAGAATATTTAATGAGGTGATGTCTTTTGACAATAGTTTTTAAAGTAAGTGATAATGTAAAGCAAAAAATGATTGAATATTATAAAGATGTACGAAGAGAAAAAACTCCACCATACGCTATTTTCCAAGCTATGGAAGCCGATACTATTATTACATTGTATGAAAGTGGCAAAGCTATGTTTCAAGGCATAAGTGCTGATATAGATGCCAATATTTGGGTAGATATGGAGAAAAAATTGAACAACCGTGTCATTGATATAAATGAACCAAAAAAAGAAAAAGAAAAATATCTAGAAGAATTAAACTATTTTTATAGTATATCTACAGTAGGTTCTGATGAAGTCGGAACTGGAGATTATTTTGGACCAATTGTTGTAACAGCAAGTTATGTAGATAAAGAAAAAATAGAATTGGTAAAAGAATTAGGAGTAAAAGATTCCAAAAAACTAACAGATGAAAAAATCAAAAAAATTGCTCCAGTATTAATCAAAGAAATTCCCTATGTAACATTTACTCTAAATAATAAAGAATATAATAGATATCAAAGTATAGGCTATAACATGAACAAAATTAAAGCCATATTACATAACAAAGTACTCTATTCTATTACTCACAAAGATGAAAATTATCCTTATCAAAAAATTATAGTTGACCAATTTGTTTATCCCAAAAAATATTTTGAACATATCCTAGAATCTACAGAAAAAGTAACAGACATAACTTTTACAACAAAAGCGGAAAGTAAATGTGCAAGTGTTGCCGCAGCTAGTATTATAAGTCGATATATATTTTTAGCAAAAATGGATGAGTTGAGTAAAGATTTGGGGATAGAAATTCCAAAAGGCGCTAATGATATTGTAGACCAAGTTGGAAAAGAGATTGTACAAAAGTATGGCGAAGCAAAGCTAGAAGAAATTGCTAAATTGAATTTTAAAAATACTGAAAAAATAAAAGAACTATAGCTTATTTAGTTAGCGTTCTTTTATTATTCCATAAATTGAGTTGGTAGGATCAATAAATAAATTATTTTTTATAGGATAATAAGTTAAAATAGCAAAAATAATATAGATAGCTATTACAAAAAACACTGTTACCTTTTCTAATCTAAAATCGTTTCAAGTCATAATACTATAGGAAATAACTTCAGCTATAGCAATACTTATAAACATAATCATTAATGTAATAAACATATTATGACCTATACCCCAATAAATTGGCAAAAACAGAATTAAAAAAATAGGAATAGAAGTTAAAGCAGCGATAAAATTAGAAAAGCATAGATTATTAACCTTTTGCTTTTTAGCAATTAAAAACATTTTTTGGATAATTCCTGCTAGTATAATACTTCCAAATAATATTTTCATATGTTCCCAAACACTTTCATTTACAGGAGCAAAAATAGAGGTTATAAAAGAAGGAAATTTGTCATAGAACAAAAGAATAAAATAAGTTTCACAAATTTTATTCCTCTTGGTTGTCGCCTTCCAAGTTTCCT
>CASDHD010000095.1 GCA_949280095.1 uncultured Bacilli bacterium | reverse complement strand
AAAAATAAAGGTGAATGTATGGAACTAACAAATATCAAAGGGCTAGGCCCAAAATCAATATCCCTTTTAAATAAATTAAATGTGAATAATGTAGAGGATTTAATTACTTATTACCCTTATCGATATAATGTCTATAAACCAGTAAACTTAGAAGAATGCGAAGAAAATACAAATGTAACCATAAATGCCACCATAGAATCTACACCAAGAATATCCTATATCAAAAGAAATTTTAATTGTCTATCTTTCAAAGCTTTAACGAATAATTTGCTCATAAACGTAACCATTTTTAATCGTGTTTTCTTATACAAAAATTTAGATGTTGGAAAAAATATCATGCTTGTTGGAAAATATAACAAGAAAAAAAATACCTTTGTTGCAAGTGAAATCAAATTTGGTTTTCTAGATACACCTAAAATAGAACCAGTTTACCATACTATTAAAGGACTTAAAAACGCCCAAATTGGCGTAGCTATCGAAAATGCCCTTACTAAAGCCCATACCACAGTTGATTTTATACCAGAGCAGTTCAAAGAAAAATATAACTTTTTAGCAAAAGAAGAAGCAATCCAAATCATTCACAAACCTCAAAACATTAATGAGTTAAAACAAGCTAAAGTTCGTTTGATTTATGAAGAATTTTTTCTCTTTATGTTAAAAATAAACTACTTAAAAATTAAAAATAAAGAAATACTTGGTATTCCTAAAACGTTTGATGAAAAAAAAGTCCATCAATTTATAGAAGAACTTCCTTTTAAATTAACAGAGGATCAAGAAACGGCGGTAGAAGAATGCTTACAAGATTTAAAAAGTACAAAAAAAATGAATCGTCTTGTACAAGGGGATGTGGGAAGTGGCAAAACCATTGTTGCGACCATTGCTATGGTAGCTTGTTCCTTTAGTGGTTTTCAAAGTGCTTTAATGGCTCCAACAGAAATCTTAGCGAAACAGCACTATGAAAATATCAAGGCTTTAGTAGAAAAACAAGGTATGCAAGTTGCTCTTTTGATAGGAAGTATGAAAAAGAAAGAGCGTGAGGAAATTCTAGAAAAAATAGAAAAGGGCGAAATCAATATGATTGTTGGGACACACGCTTTAATAAGTGATGGTGTAATATTTAAGAACTTAGGACTTGTGATTACGGATGAACAACATCGTTTTGGAGTGGTTCAACGTGGGAATTTACAAAGCAAAGGAAAAGACCCTGATATTATTTATATGAGTGCAACACCCATTCCAAGAACTTATGCTTTAACTATTTACCAAGACATGGATGCTAGTATTATCAAAACAAAACCAATGGGTAGAAAAGAAATCAAAACTTACGTAAAAAAGGAAAAGGAACTAAAAAGTGTTCTATTAAGTATTTTAGAGGAAATAAAAAAGGGACACCAAATTTATGTTGTTGCACCTTCCATTGAAGAGAGTGATATTAGAAATGTTCATGATGTTAATAATCTAAAAGAAAGTTTCGAAAAAGCTTTTCAAAATAAAGTAAAAATAGATGTTTTGCACGGAAAAATTAAAGCAAAAGAAAAAGAAGAAATTATGCAACGTTTTAAAGAAGGAGAAACTAAAATTTTAATTGCAACTACCGTAATTGAAGTAGGAGTAGATGTCCAAAATGCTACAACTATTGTGATTTTTAATGCTGAAATGTTTGGACTTGCAACACTTCACCAACTTCGTGGAAGAGTAGGAAGAAATGAATTAGAGTCTTATTGTTACTTAATTAGTGATTATGATATTGAAAGATTAAAAGTATTAGAAAATAGCAATGATGGATTTTATATTAGTGAACAAGACTTTCTAATGCGTAAATCAGGAGATTTATTTGGTACTAAACAAAGTGGAGATATGGTATTTAAAATCGCTGATTTAAAAAAAGATTTTAAAATTCTTTTACAAGCAAAAGAAGATAGTGCTATCTTTTTAAATCAAAAAAAAGAGTTAGAAGAAAAATATCAAAACATTTTAAAAAATATTACAAATATTGATTAAAAAAATTTTATAAAATATAATGTTTATAAGGAGGAAGTGTATGAATAGAATTGAAATCAAAGAAGAAGCGAAAGAACTTACTAGAGAAAATTTTAAAACGTTTTGGAAAGGATATTTGGTAGTACTAGCTATTTCCTTTTTATGTAGTATAGGAATTGATCTTTTATTTGAAAAAGGAACGATAATTTATAATGGCTTAACGCTTATGGTTTCTTTTTTCACTTCGACTTTATCTGTAGGATTATATTACTATATTTTAAAAATAGTAAGAGGAGACGAACCTGAAAAAGAAGATTTATTTCGCTTTGTAGGGAAAATTTTACCTATCGTTGCTTTGTCTATTTTAATGGTTGTTTTTGTATTATTATGGAGCATTTTACTGATTATTCCTGGAATAATTGTTGCTTTAAGTTATTCGATGGTTTTCTATCTTTACGCCGATCATTCTGAATATACTCCTATGGATTATTTAGAACAAAGTAAAGAAATGATGAATGGTTATAAATGGGATTACTTTATTTTCCAACTAAGCTTTTTGGGATGGATATTATTAAGTGTCATTACTTTAGGTATTGCTTTAATTTGGGTTTTACCTTATGTTACTATTGCACAATCCCTTTACTATGACAAGCTAAAAGCTATAAAAGAAAAAATTTAATGATTTTGAACGAATTTATTTGACAAAGATTAGAATTCATTATATGATTTTAATAGCATGATAGATATCATGCTAACCTTTCGAAACACTCTTACGATTTTATGTGAGAGTGAATCAACCAAAACCCCCTGAAGAGAGCGCAAGCTCTCGTTTTTGTTTTATTTAGGGGATTTGCAAGCTATAAAATTTTTTTAGGTCTTATTTTTTTAGATTTTTTTGTAACTATATTAGTTTATAATCGTTGGTTACGTGTTACGATATGTTATAATGATTTTGGGATAATATCATCCCCTAATAAACGAAGGAGTATTTTATATGGATAAAGAACTTACTTTAAAAACTTTAATAGAAGGCGGAAGAGATAAAGAACTTTTCATAAAAGGAACTAGCAAGAAGAATAAGATTAAGTAATACATCTTTAAATGATTTAGAAAATGGAAAAGTTAAAAAGCCTGATATAGAAGTATTAAGAAAAATAGCTGAAGAACTGGATTTATCTTTAGAACAATTATTAAAAGTAGCTGGATATGATACCTTAACAAATTGGTTTTCTAATGATGAATTTAAAAATAAATCATCTAGAGATTTAAAAAATATTATCAAAGAAGCAAGAATTTTTAAATATGATATTTTAGATTGGGATAGTAATAAAAGAGAAATAACTAGGCATATAATGGAAACCTTAGATAGAGTAGCTTACAAATTGGAACTGATAAGGGATAATAAAGGAATAAATTATACATTAGATCAAGCAATAGAAGATATTAAAGAATCGTTAAAAAATTTAGAAGATGTTGCTAAAAAATATGATTAGACCTGTTCGGCAAGCTACTCTAGAAAAATAAAGAGAAAAATGATATCATGAG
>CASDHD010000094.1 GCA_949280095.1 uncultured Bacilli bacterium | reverse complement strand
ATATAATCGAAGAATACTTGGAGATGGAACGAGTGAATTTGGACCGTTTGCAAATATGACTTATGCGAGTAAAACAAGACAGAGGGGATCATGGTATGGTGATGAAGGTTGGATTGTTGATGCGATACATCCATGGAATCACCGTAGTGGTCATTACAACCTTGGGCTTGGTGCTGGTGTCTTTGTTTTCAGTAGCGGATTTGGCTACACCAATACAGAAATCAGTTTCCGCGTTGTTTTAGCTATATAAGGAATTAAAATTAAAACTAAAAGTCCATTTCAGCAAAAATTTCAGAAAAAAAAATTAAATTTTCAAAAAATTCACGGGTAAAAAATACACAATTTTAACCCTTTACATTATTTGAAAAAAAGTGCTATAATGGTCAAGTCGTGCAAAAAAAGCGTAATTTCCAAGAAGATGGATAAGCGCTTCTTTTTATGCGAAGAAAGGACGTTTTAAGATGAAAAAAGAATTAAATTTAGAAAAAGATAAGATTAATAAATTACTTTTAGCTTTTGCCGTTCCATGTGTTATTAGTCTACTTATTAATTCCATTTATAATATTGTAGACCAAATTTTTATTGGAAAAGGTGTAGGAACTGTAGGAAATGCTGCAACGAATGTTATTTTTCCTCTTATTATTATTTATGGTGCTATTGCCTCTTTAATAGGAAATGGTGCAAGTGCTAACTTATCCTTAAAATTAGGAGAAGGAAAAGAAAAGGAGGCTGCATCCTCATTAGGACAAGCCATCACCATTACTTTTCTTATAGCTGTAGTTGTAGGGGTTTTATCTTTTTTTGTACTACCAAAATTAATCCCCTTATTCGGAAGTACAGAAACAGTTTACCCTTATGCGCTTTCTTATGGACGAATTATTGCGATAGGTTCTCCATTTGTTATTATTTATACCGCGTTATCCAATATGATAAGAGCAGATGGTTCACCAAAATATGCTATGATTATGTTAGTAATTGGTGCAGTTATCAACATCATTCTAGACCCTATCTTTATATTTGGATTTCATTTAGGAGTAGCAGGAGGAGCTATTGCTACTGTGATTGGTCAAGTAGTATCTTGTCTTATTGCTATTTTCTATATTCGTAAGATAAAAAGTGTAAAACTAACCAAAAACGATTTTAAAATAAACAAATCAATTTTACGTACTTTAGGGTTGGGGTTATCTTCATTTATTACCCAAATGACAGTACTTGTATTATTTGTTTTTATGAATAACATGCTTACAAAACTAGGAGCAAGTACTCATTTTGGTGCAGATATTCCTTTATCGGTTTATGGAATAATTTCAAAAATTAATAGTTTGTATATTTCTTCTATATTAGGAATTGCTATTGGTGCTCAACCTATTATAGGATTTAACTATGGAGCAGGAAATTACAAAAGAGTAAAAGAAACATTAAAAAGGGTTTTAACTGTCAACTTTATAATAGGTATTTTCTTTAATTTAGTTTTTGTTTTATTTCCTAGTCAACTAGTCAGTTTGTTTATCACTGCTACCGATGCAAATTATGAATTATTTATAGAATTTTCTGTTTTAATGTGTCGTTCTTTTGTTTTGATTATGGGGCTGAATGCTCTTGAAATTACGACAAGTATTGTGGTTCAATCTTTAGGAAATGTGATAAAAGCAACCATGGTTTCCTTCTTACGTCAAATTATATTATTTATTCCCATTGCATGCTTACTTGGATTAGTATTTCAAAAAGGAATCTATGGCGTTTTATATGCAGGGCCAATTGCAGATATTTTGTGTTTCTTTGCTTGCATTTTCATCTTTGGTTCGGAATACTTAAAACTAAGCAAACAAAATGAAACAAAAGAAATAGAACAAGAAGAAAGGCAAAAAACAAATTATCATGGTCCTAAAATTGTGATAACAATTTCTAGAGAATATGGTTCAGGAGGTCGTTATGTAGGAAAAATACTAGCAGATAGTTTAGGAATTTCATTTTATGATAAGGAACTTATCCACCTAGCAGCACAAGAATCAGGTTTATCGTTAGAATATATTGAAAAAAATGATCAAAAAAAGAAAGCAACTTATGTTAATAACAACGATGATCGCCTGTTTATTGCTGAATCTAAAATCATTAAAAAAATAGCTTCTAAAGAATCTTGTGTCATTGTAGGTCGTTGTGCAGACTTTGTTTTAAAAGACAATAAAAATGTTTTAAAAGTATTTTTATATAGTGATGAAGAATCCAAAGTAAAAAGGGCAATCAAATATTACAAATTGAAAAAAGAAAATGCTTTAAAAACAATTAACAAAATAAATAAAGAAAGAGCAAAACACTATAAGTTTTATACAAACCAAGATTGGTATAACGTGAATAATTACGATATTATGATGAATGTTGATAAAAACGGTGTAGAAAAAACAGCAGAATATTTAAGAAAAATAATAACCAAAGAAGAGAAATAATCTTCTTTTTTTATTTCAAAAAAAAGAACTATCTAATAGTTCAAATTTATAAAATATGTTCTTCATTATATACATGAATTTTCTCTTCTACTACTTCACCATTTTGTAAATGTTTAAAAGTAATAGAGTCACCATACTCATCTATGAATTGAAAAATATTACTTAAATAATTAGGATCACCTTCCCCAGGAACATAGGTATAATTATAAAAAGTAATATTTGTTTGATCACTTAATATTTCTTCTTTGGTTTGTCCTGTTTCTTCTTTGATTTTGTCAAATATTTTATCCATATTTCCAGGGCCTAAATTGTAACATTGCAGTGCAGCCATAATATGATAATCCATATATTCAGCAGATTTTCTTAAAAGAACACATCCTATCGACATATTTGTTTTTGGATTTTTTAAATCATTTTGTGTAATACATGTGTAGTTTGCTTTTTGCTCTTCTGTAGGATTATTGGTTAAAAGAAAAGTTTCGTACGTATTATCCCGAAAATTATAGGCACGTATCGGGTCTTCTGCCCATTTATCCCAAACGATTTGCATGAGATTTTCCTCATTCCCAGCAGATTCTTGTGTCATTTGCATTAAGATTAAATTAGCACTTATTCCCCATTTTTCCCCACACCAATTCGCAAGTTCTTCGTATTTTTCAAAAGCGTGCTCTTTTTTTATTAAATCATCTGTTTTTGTATAATTTAAATAAACTACATTTTTTTGACTGTGGCTTAAATTTGATTCTTGTAAAGACTCTGTTGTGGTTTCGATTAATTGATTGGAATAGCTGTTACTATCTTCCAGTGTATTTTCTTCACTATTGAAAAAAGTATTGTTTTCTTCTAAAAAATTTTCTGTAATGACAAGTGGCTCACTCAATTCTTCTGTTTTTCCATTTAAACTCATACTAGTTAAAAACGTTGTTAATAAAGTTGCACCTATTGTTACCTTGACAATATTCTTTCTAGCATTTAATTTCTTATTCTGTTTTGTTTTTTTCTTTGCTTCGTTATACAAATACTCTTTTAAAGATGTTTCAATTTTTCCATATAATTTAGGAATAGGCAAATTCCAAAAATAAAGGTTACACTTTTTTATAAAGTTGGGGTGACAA
>CASDHD010000093.1 GCA_949280095.1 uncultured Bacilli bacterium | reverse complement strand
TATAGTCTGCATCCACATTTTTCACAAAACATTTCTTTGTTTTTAAATCGAGAAATGACTTTTGAATTAGCATTTTTTGTAGAACATAAATCTGATAAATGTTCTAGTATATAATTTTTAAATTCGATAATTGTTACAGGATCCAAATCATTTATTAGTTCTTCTAGTTTCATATTACATAAAATATCCTTAATCAACTAGTCTAAATCAAATACCATTATCGCCAAACAAAGATAAAGATAGACTAGTTGATTAAGGATATCTCCCTTCTTTATCTTTTGTTTGGCTATTACTATTATACATTACTTTTATTTATCAGTCATTATGTTTAACACAACTTTTGAAAAAAAAAGAAAGTCTCTATAAGTCTTTCTTATTAAATATAAATTCTCTTTGAATAATGAAATTAACAACAAAAATAAAGGTATCAACGATTATCTTTAATAATACAGGATTTATTGGTACTACTTTGCATATCCATGATACTGCAAAGGCAGAAACCCACATTTGAACGAAAACAAGTAAGAAATATTTAAAGATGGATAATTTATTCATCTTTTTAAATACTAGTTTGGCATTAATTAAGTAGTTGTAAATCGAAGAAAGAACTCTAGCCGTCACAGTTGCTGCAATAATTGGTTTGGTAATTCCTATTTTGTCATAAGCAATTAAAAATAACGAAAACAATAAAATATCAATAAAAAAGCTAGATAATGCAACGATAATATATTTAATAAATAGTTTATAAATCATAATAGAATCTTTTATTGGATTAAAATGACTTGTTCGATTTTCTTCAATATAGATGGTTTCGATTGGAACTTCTACAATTGGTATCTCTTCTGTTTTACAAGCAATTAACACGTTGGTTTCGTATTCATATCTTTCCCCACTTATAGTAAGCATTTCTTCTGCTACATTTTTACTCATGCCTCTTAACCCTGTTTGGGTATCAGAAATAGAAAGTCCTACAAAAATTTTAAAGATATTTCTCGTAATTTTATTGCCATAACGAGATTTAAAAGGAACATTTTCATCATCAAAATTTCTAGTTCCTAAAATTAAAGCCTTTGGATTTTTTAAAGTTGCTTTAAACACTTTTGTGATATCTTGTATACTATGTTGACCATCACAGTCTGCAGTAATGATGGCTTTACAATCAGGGTAATTATTTAAGATATAGTTTAGCCCATTTTTAATTCCCCTGCCTTTTCCATAGTTTTTATAGTGTTTGATAACTGGATATTTCTTTTCTAATTTTTTAAAATAAGTATCGTGTTCTTTACTACATCCATCGTTTACAAAAACTATATTTTGATAAACACTTCCTAGTTCTTCTATAAAAGTATTCATAATTTTTTCATCTGGATTATAACATGGGATAAGTACAACTGCATTTTTATTCATTTGTATTCTCTCCATCTTTAATTCCCATAATATTCATTAATTTCCATTCACCATTTACTTTAATAAAGGAAAATGTATCATGCATTGTATCGATTTGTGTTTTTCCTGAAACCGTCATATTTTTTTCTAAATATACTTCACAAGAAAAAGCAGAATCTCCAAAAATCACAAAGTTTTCAATGCGTTCATTTGTAAATGGCGGATTTTTTAGGGTATGTTTAGAAGTGAAAGTAATGTCGACATTATGAGCCCAGTTATAAGCTTGTTTATACATGTCGGTTCCTTCTACTAAGTATTTTTTAAAAGTTTGGAATCCGTAATTACTTCCTTGTAAATCTTTACTTAAGAACAAACTCCAGTTTTTCGCAATTGTCTCAATATCTAAATCTCCAATAAAAGTTTTTGCTTCTTCTAATGTGCCTACTTTCAAATTTTCTTCATAAGTATAAAGAATACCATTTTGTTTCAATTCGACTTTTTCTCCTTGAAAGTTTTTAACTTCAATGGCAACAGGATGTTCTAAGTTTTTTATTTCATAAGTTACCATTTTAGGCATAGAGTCGTTATAATACATAAAACCTAAATTAGGTAGTTCTTCTTCTTTTGTGTAGTTTTCATAGATATTCCCATCTACAAATAAAGTATAATTACTTGGTATTTTTACTTCATAATAGATAAGTCCGTTTTCTAAGTGAGGAAGCACTTCTTCGACTTCCAATTTTTCATATTGTAGAAGTCCTAAGCAACTTGTTTCTCCAAGAGATTTTAGTTTAATCGTAAATAAGACTCTTCCATCTAGATAAGCATCATAGTTTGTGTCTTCTGTTTTTACAAATGTGTAATCATTTCTTTTTGTCATTTCTTGATAAGTTGTAAGTAAATTTGTGCTTTGGTTTGCTTGTTCTAGATGGCCTTGTAATTCTTTTTTTCCTAAATCATGTATAGTGTTTAAAAGCAATGGTTCTAATAAATTATTTTCATATTTTTTTAAGTTTCCATACACAAAAAGTAAGAAAATACTAGCTAAAAAGAATAAAGCAAGAGTATAAATTAGCAAACTTCTTTTAAATAAAGATAATTTCTTAAACATGCTTAGTTTTCCTCCTTTACAATAAAGGCAGTGGGAAGACGCCATGAAGAATTGGAATAATAGAAGGTTACACTAGTCATTAGGTAACTATCTTTATAATACATAGTTGAAGAACTTCCTCCGTCTAAGTTGGCTGCATTTATAGCACCATAACTTTCCATTATCTCAATAAGATCACTTGCTGTTGCTCCTAAGTGGCCATTTTTTCCACGACCATCAGTAACTAAGAATAGAACAGAGCCATCTTTTCTTTGACCAATCGCTGTTCTTGGATTTGCTCCGCTTCCAAGGCCATTTAATTCTCTTTTTTCACCATTGACGATAAGTTTTACAAAATGATTATTTTTATCACTAGCTTCTTCTTGGAAAGCAATGGCATCACGAATGTGTTCGTCTTTTACGATTTGTTCTACTTGAGATTTACTTTTTCCATCAATACTTATAATTCTTAAAATATTATCTGTGTCAAAGCCAATCAAATAAAGCCCAGTATAACCTAAAGAAATATCTTGAATTTCCCCGTTACTTACCGTAATACCTAAAGGTCTTCCTCCTTTATTTGCATCAGACTGATAAAGACCACCATTTACTCCAGCGATAGCTTTATTTTTTGTTACTATTTTATCTAGTTCTTCTCCATATTCTCCCCATGGATATGTAGTTGCGATGCTTACTTTAGAAGGATCATGAACAATCATCATTTTTCCAGCAAAGTTATTTCCTACAATATCATGAATTTCTATAAGTTCTTGGCTATTTTCAAAGTTACTAACTGGAATATCAATCAATTCGGTATCGACTTCGCTATCTAAATCTTTTAATGAATTTTTAGAGACAATTTCATTGATTTGTTGTTCATTTAAAACTAAAGAAGCTAAAAACTTTAGCTGACCTGTTTCAAGTATTGTTGTTACAAAAAGTTCTCTTGCTGAATTAGAAGGACCATTTACAAAAAGTTGGACTGTCAAATATAAAGTGATAACTAAAATAATAAGGAATACTCCAATAAATGAAAATACTTTTCCAATTGTTTTTAAAATCTTTTTTGCTACCATATTTTACCACCTAAAACATTCCTATTCTCTTTGTCATTTTTCTATAACAAATATAGCATAT
>CASDHD010000092.1 GCA_949280095.1 uncultured Bacilli bacterium | reverse complement strand
TGACTCGCGGAGTAATATCATGTAATGAAATCCAAATATCTATTTCTTCCTTTATTGTTGAAGCAATTTGATAATTAACAAAGTTTGACTTAGGGTGAACGGATTTTACATCAAATATATCTCCACCAAAGAAAACATTTACTCCATTAACCTTTAAAAATGCCGCTAAGCTATTTTGATTTTCATTAAATAATATTTTTTGATAAGAATCTTTATAATTTTTATCATTGTAAATTTCTTTCATAGAATTACTAGTTTTATATAGTTTTAATTCATATTTATCGAATTTTATAGAACTTATATTTTCTACTTCAATCAAAGTACTATTCTTTTCTATAATTTTTTTCATCTCTACACACTTATGATATTCATCTAATCTATATTGTTCATCTGCTAGCGTTCCTGTAGCAGTTGTTTTATCTAACCTACTATAATTTTTAAAATATACTTTCTCAACTTCATAATTTTCAACAATACTAGGTATTGATCCATAGTGATCTCTATGAAAGTGTGTTAATAAAATAAAAGATAATTTTTTTACTCCCAATTTATCCAAATAGTTTTTTATATCTTTGAATTGTCCTTCAAAACCAGTATCTATCATAGCAACATTATTACCTTGTTTCAAAATAATAATATCACTCCAAGTTGTTTTTAAAAAATGTATTTCCATTTTACCTCCTAATTAATCCAGTCAAATTTATAATTTTCAAAATAGTTCGTTCTATTAAAAATATCACTAAATTTGCTAAATATGTATTCCATTCGTCCTAAATCTTTAGAAACACTAACTTCCTCTATTTTAAGCAAGAATTCATATATTATTGTAAATGCCAATTCTTTATGAAAATCATCGGAAATAGTTTTTCCTAACAATCCTTTAAAAATTCCACGATATATTGCCTGTTCTTCTAGTTTCTTTTCTCCATCCCATGTCCACCAACATATTCCTCTAAAATCTAAAGCCCTAAAGCTAAACTTTCCTCCATCCATATCAATGAAATATACTTCTTCATCTTTAACTATAATATTTTTTAAATTGATATCTTTATGAATGAAAGTGGAACCAATATTATAAAGATATTTTTTATAATTATTAAAAACGCTACATAGTCTATCTATATCAATAAATTCTAATTTTTGAGTTCCATTTTTATTATAATAGTCCCTCATATAGTAGAGAATTTCAATTAATTTTTTTATCTCTTGTTCAAATAAGGCTGCTACTTTTTCTTCTTCACATTTTAAAATTTTAAATTTAGCTAAATATTTCCCTACACGCTTTCCTATTTTTTCTAACTCTTTTATTGTTTTTTCTTTCGTTAATTCTAAAAGTGTCTTTCCTTCAATAAATTCATATATGACATAGGTTTTATCAAATTCTTTTAAATATCCTTTTTCAATAACATTCGCTGTTGGTATTTTTAATTCTTTATAAATACTATCTATATATTCAATGTCCTCTATTCTGTTCATTTTATATATTTTAACAAAATATTTTTGATTTTGTTTTTGACATATATACCTTAAAGCACTAGAGCATCCTCTAAAATCTTGCTCTATTAAGAAACCTTCTTTAATCAAATCTATCCTTTTTAAAATTTGAATATTTTCAGTTTCCTTTTTTAAAATATTTGTTTGCAACTTTATTTTCTCCTAACTAATCATTTATTTCTTTAGTTCGCTTTTTTCCTCTAAATTATATCTTTCAAATAATTCATAAATCACCTCATTTTCACGAGTGGACTGAATTTTAAATAAATTGGTCATACCATCTACATCTTCATTTTGAATATAAGAATGGTAATACTCCTCTAAGTCAGTAGTAATGATAACAGGAGCAATATTTTGTCTCAATAAATTATAGTTTAAAAGTAAACGACCTGTTCTTCCATTTTCGTCTTCAAATGGATGAATTCTTATAAATTCAATATGAAACCTTGCTTCTCGTTCAAAGGGATCTAACTCTTTCCAGTCTTCATTATATCGTTTTACTAACATATACATATCTTTAGGAACATTAAGAGCATTACTTATAGGAATATTAGTATCAACTATATAAGCCCCTCCCCCTGTTCTATAGCCATTACTAATATATAAAGCATCTTTATTTATAGTATCGGCAGTTGCAATAATTAAATCTTCCTCTAAACTTTCTAAATTAAAAGCACAATTAACCAAATTTTTAAAAGCTTCCATATTATTTTTCAAACGAAGTGCATTCTTTGGCCAATCTGGATTTCCAAGGTCTCGCTCTAAAGTCATATTCGCATGCGTAAGACGGTTTACAAGTAATTCTACATACTCATTAAAAAAAAGAAGATGTTCATTTTCTAAAACTTTGATATCAATCTTTGTATTCATTTGTTCCTACTTTCTACTATTACCTATTTCTAAATCTTCAATTTACTTATTTGTATTATGATAATAATTAAATTCTTGTAAAGATAATGCCAATTCTTCTAATTTATCATAATCATCTACTTCTTCATTTTCCAAAACCTCATCAATTAAAAATAAAATTTCACTTATTGAAGAACATTTTTGATAATCAATATGATAATAATCTAATATTTCTTTTTGATATTTCTTTAAATAAAGTTTATCATTTACTTTTAAAAAAGTGTTATTTTGGATACTTTCATTTACTAAACTCTCAACTTCTTCTCCCATTTACTTCACCATTTTTCTAAAACCTTTCATCCTAAGTAAAGTATAATAAATTTTTTTACTTATTTCTACTCACTTTTTCGTATTTAGGAAATAAATTCACAAAATCATTTAACCCTTGATAAGTTAAACCACTTGGAATATAAGGAATTTCTGTTAGTTCCTTATTAGAAAAAATTTTAAGAAATTTATCTGCACTTTCTTCTATCGCTTCTTCTAAAGAATTATATTTATAAACCCCTCTTACACTAGAATTTGCTTGCTCAAAATGATACCAATTTTCTTGATAATGAAATAAAACAAAGCAGTGCATCACGATTTTTTCTTTTCCTTCTTTCTCTATAAAGGCACGATAACAAAATATTTTACTTTCAATTCCAACACTTGAAAACCAATGATGAATTAGTTTGGCTTGGTCAGCACATGTACCTACTTTTAATTTCAAAATATCATTTATTGAAGCAGTTCGTGAAAGATTAAAAGAACCTTTTATAGAATTTTCTGTTGCTATCTTATCCTTATCAATCCAACCATACAATATATTTTTTGTCATATAATCCATCAGTTCTTTATCATTTTTTATAGCATAAAAATTTTCAACTACTGGATATTTTCCATTATAATAAGCAATACAGTCTGTTATAATTGTTTTTTCTATTTCCTCTATTCTATTCTTATTTGATATTATTTCATAAATATTGTTTTTTGTTTCAAGTAAATAATGCACAAGTAAATAAGAAATGTCATAGGGATCAAAAAATTTTGCGGATTTTAGCCATTCTTCTTTTGAGTTTCTTTCAAAAAAAGATGAATCAGGTATTTTTTTATCTCTTCTTACAATACTTTCCAAATAAAAATTTCGAAAAGAAAAGTCACTTTTTTCGATATTTAATATTCCTTGATATCCACTATCTGCCAAGAATTTTGCCAATGGATTTAATCCC
>CASDHD010000091.1 GCA_949280095.1 uncultured Bacilli bacterium | reverse complement strand
ATATCCAACCTTCTAATGCTCATTTAGCAAGTTACAACTATCAAAGAGATTTAGACTCTCATATGATGAAGAATACGGAATGGGGAGCAGTAGCCTATTTACAACATAGTAAGTATGGAAGTAGTGAAAGTGTAAGAATCCACAATAATGATGCCTATATTACAGGCTATGCAGCAAAGAATGAACCAACAACAGGATATACAGGAACAAGTATAGCAGGAAATATCTATGAAAGTACGAGCTTAGGAGTCGATGGAACAAATACTTATAATTACAAAAATGCAAATAGTCAAGTAGCTTCAACTACTGGGAATTATACAGGAATTTATGATACGAGTGGTGGTGCTTGGGAATATATGATGAGTGTTATGTTGGACTCAACAAACAGTGCACCATTATCAGGAAGAAATACCACTTATCATTCCAATTTTAATGGAGCATTAAGTGAAGGTGGAAGTGTTACAGGTGGAGTCAATTTTCCAAGTACAAGATACTTCGATACCTATACATATGCTACAACTTATACAACATTTAATCGAAGAATATTAGGAGATGGAACTGCTGAATTTGGACCACACGCTAATGTTACCTATGGAACTCAAACAAGACAAGTAGGTTCTTGGTATGGAGACGAAGGTTGGTTCGTCTACTCTACGAGTCCGTGGTTCGTACGTGGTGGCTCTTACCACTTTGGCCTTGGTGCTGGTGTCTTTGGCTTCAATCATGACTATGGTCACGCGAGTACGAACGGTAGCTTCCGCGTCGTTCTTGCCGTGTAGTGCGTAAGCACTACTTACTCTGTTCTTTCTTAGCCCAAAGGCGAAAATGTAGTTAGTGTAGTCTATGAAAGTGCAGAAAATAAGCCCAACTCCTCTTTGTTTTAGAGTTGGGCGTTTACTCTATATTTTTTGGTCTTACTATTTGTAGAATAATAAGATAGGGATTAGATTGTGAAAAATTTTGTTGGTTCGTCAACTCAACGAATCCGTGGTTCAAACGTGGTGGCAATTACAACAATGGCCTTGGTGCTGGTGTCTTTGACTTCGATCATGACAATGGTCACGCGAATACGAACAATAGCTTCCGCGTCGTTCTTGCCTGAGACTATGATAGATAAGTTAATACTTCATTAAAAAAATAAAGTTCAAGGACTTTATAAAAAAAATGTATATCATAGAAATCTAATTCCTTTTTGGAATTCCAAATAAACACATAAACAGCGTTAAGTGGCAAGTAATAAAATAGTGAAAGTCATTTAATAGTGAATAGAAACTGTAATTACTGCAGTTTCTATTTTTGTGCACTTGTTTATGTATAAAAATGTGTTTAATTTGTTTTAAAATAGGGGATAATCGTCTATGAAAAATAAATGTTCATTTTGAACGACAATTTGTGAAGTTTATATTAAAAATAAGATATAGTGATTATATGGAGTATAATAACTTATAAGAATAAAAGAGGAGTAATGGAAGTATATATGAGTGAAATTTATAAAAGTTATGTAAAATTGAAAGAAAATGATAAAGAGAAGATGTATTTATTTAAAAGATGCAGATAAAATTAATGAGTACATTGTTTTAAAAAAAACATTTTTTTGTAAAGAGGCAATGAAATGTGGTTTTCCAACTAATAGTCTGGATGATTACATGAAAGTGTTTCACAATCACGGTTTGAAAATACAAATTGTTGATGATACTCAAGAAAAAGTATTGAAGAGGCATTAATTTATTTAAGGAAAACAAATTTAGATAATATGACTCCTATAAAGTCTTTAAATTTGTTATATGAGTTAAAGGAACTTTTGTGATGAAAGTGGAAGTAGGAGATTTGGCTATTTATAAGCAATATTTAGAACTCATTTTTTATACAGAGAAAATTGTGGAAAAGTATCCGAAATGTGAAAGGTTTTCTCTAGTTTGTACGATTAAAAATACAACTTATGAAGGAATGCGAAAAATTTTGTTAGCTTTCAAAGAATTTAAAAAAGATGAAAAATTTTTTCATTTAAACCAATTAGATGCTGATTTAAAAATGTTAAAAGTATTTATTCGAGTTTCTTATAAGAGAAAATATATTAATTCTAAAAATTATACAGCTTGGAGTAAAAAAATAACGAATATTGGAAATTTATTAGGTGGTTGGATGAAATCATGTCAAAAACAATAAAAAAGTCTTTTTATGACCATTTAACTTTTATAAAATTATTAGAAGCTCATAATCGGGCTGCAGAAGGAAAGCATGAACATACAAATGTAATTCGTTTTGAGATGGATTTAGAAAGTAATATTACAAATTTATTATATAAAATTAAGAATAAGCAATACGTTGGAAATTATCATTCCTTTTATGTCTATGAACCTAAAAAACGTTTAATTAAATCTCTGCCTTATATTGACCGGGTTGTACATCAATAGTATGTAGAAGAGTTTATTAAACCTCATTTTTTACCACGTTTTATTTTCGCCACTTTTGCTTGTTTACAAGATAAAGGTGTACATAAAGCTGTTTCAGTGACTCAAAAATATATGCAAATGATGAAAAGAAATTATGATACATATTATATTTTGAAATGTGATTCATAAATATTTTTATTCTATTGATAAAAAAATTTTATTCCAAATTTTAAAAAGGAATATGAGGGATAAAGAACTTATAGAATTTACAAAACTGCTTATTTTTGACGATGACGAGCCGAAAGGAATTCCAATTGGAAATTATACGAGCCAATATTTTGCTAATATTTATTTGAATGAACTGGATCACTATGTAAAAGAGAACTTAAGAGTTAAGTACTATATTCGCCATATGGACGATTTTATTCTTATGGTAAAGACGAAAGAAGAAGCTATTCAATTAAAAAAGAGGATTGAAGAATTTTTATGGGAGAAATTACAGTTAGTTCTTAATGAAAAAAGTCGTTATTATCCTAGTGAAATGGGAATTGATTTTTGTGGTTATCGCATTTTTGAAACACATCTTCTTCTTAGAAAAAGAAGTAAAACAAAAATGAAAAAGAATATAAAAAAATGGAATTGTTTTTATTTGCAAGAAACGTTAAATATAAAGAAAGTTGTGCAACGTTGGAACTCTTGGTATGGACATGCTATGCATGCAAATACCTATAATTTAATTACAAAGTATTGGAATAAAATATATTTTAAACAGTTTTTAAAAAAATGAAAGATATAATATGCCGATATTGGAAAAGCATTATAAAATCTGACTGTTGTTCTTTGTAAAGTGATACAATTTATTTATAAAATATAGAGGATTTAACTAAACTATAAATAGGTGGATATTATGAATTTAAAAAAATTAAAAATAATAAGTGCAATCATAGCATTTTTACTTTGTTTTCCACTTCATTTTTTAACTTCTAGGAAAGTTCAACAAAAGACTTGAATCACGAACTTATGTATGATATATTGAGATTGCAGTAAAACAACAGGAGGATAAATGTATAAAGCTTATAAATTCAGGATGTATCCAACAAAAAGTCAACAAATACTAATATCAAAAACATTTGGTTGTTCTAGATTTGTTTATAATCACTTTTTAGATAAATGTAAAAAAGAAAAATATACAAATGCTTTTGATATGTGTAAAGAATTAAAAAATATGTATAACAAATATCCATTTTTAAAGACCTGCGATAGTTGTAGTTTAAGATGTGCCATATTTAACCTAGAAGATGCATATCAAGACTTTTTTGATAAAAGAAGTAA
>CASDHD010000090.1 GCA_949280095.1 uncultured Bacilli bacterium | reverse complement strand
TAGTTTTAGAATAGTTAAATACTAGAAATGTAATACCTTTAATAATAACTCTATGAGGTTCTATGTAGGAGAGATTTGTCCTCTTAATATTCTTGATACAACCATTTATTATAGTTGGAGTAGTATTACAAAAATCACAAATAAACTCTATTTTCTTTTTTAGTTCCTCATCAAAGTGTAATTCTTTACTAACTATACTTACCATTTTATCTGTCCTTTCTTTAAATCACAAAAAAATATCAACTTCTTTTTGAAATTGATACTTTTTGTATATAAAGTTCTAAAAAGTTAGAACAGATTTCCCAATGGTGCCTATGGTGGGACTCGAACCCACACGTTATTGCTAACACTGGATTTTGAGTCCAGCGCGTCTACCAATTCCGCCACATAGGCATAAATAAATTATAACATAATATTCCGTTTTGTAAACGGCCTATTTCAATTTTATCCCAAGTATTGGTGCCAAATCTACCATTTGACTATAACTTAATACTGCCCCTTTTAAATATTTTACATCCATTAAAACATCTTCTATATTACAAGTAGACAAATCAACTCCATTTAAAGGCATACTATTAAATTCAACACCTTTTAAATTCACACTTTCTAATGACAACTTATGGTGATTTATATCCATAAATCTTCCTTCTAAAAGATCACTTTCTACGATAGAAAACTCTTGTAATTTACAATAACTCATTCCCCAGTATCTCCCTAAAATATTTTTTAATGAACAAAATTTTAAAACAGAATCCACAAAACTAGTGCCAACCATTTTACAGTCTACGAATCGACAATGATGTAGTCCACAATTCGTAAAATTGACATTTGATAAATCTACCTTAGTAAACACAACATGATTAAATACAACTGTATCAAAAGTACAATCAAAAAAAGAAGAAGAAGACACCGTTATGTTTCCGAGCGTCTTATTCCTAAAAATCGCTCCCTTTACCTCAACATTTTGATAGGCTTGGTTATAAACATCAACCTCTTCATTAAAAAAATCACTCATCTTTTCCATCCTCTTCTTTATAGATAGACGTGAACAAATCCTTTTCTTGCTCATCACTCTCATATTTTTTCATATCAATCGTCGGCAAGTCACTAATTGTAGCAAGTCCAAAATAATCTAAAAAATCACTTGTCGTTTTATAAAGATTAGGCCTACCAGGCATTGTACTTTTACCAGCCTCTTTTAACATTCCTTTTGCCACTAAGCGACGAACCATATGCCCAGAAGCAACTCCTCGCATTTCATCTATTTCTACCCTTGTAATTGGCTGATTATACGCAACAATAGCTAAAACCTCCAAAGCAGAAGCAGAAAGCAAATGATTTTCTGGATTTTCTACTAATTTCTTATAATACTCTTTATGCTCTTGTTTAGTCGTAAGCTTAAAAGCATCTCCTAAATAACTAATTCTTATCCCACGTTCTTCATTCTCATAAGAACTTTTTAAATCTTTTAATAAATCTTTTGCTTCCTCCAAAGAAATATCCATAATTTCACAAATCTTTTTTAAAGTTATCCCTTCATCTCCTACAACAAATAAAATACCTTCTAAAACACCTTTCAAATTCATGCCATCACCTACTCTCTACCAAGATATTTCCAAAATTTTGTTCTTGATAAATATTTATTTCATCATTTTTATTCATTTGTAAAATAGCTAAAAAAGTAACAATCAAATACTCTTTTGTAACCTCTTCAAACAAATCTAAAAAATTAATTTTTGCAACACTTTTCAATTTATCTTTAATCGAAATCATTCTATCTTCAATACTTAACTCTTTTTTTGTAATCTTTGTATGAATTGGTTTCTGTTCATTTAAGCGTTCTTGATAAGCCAAAAGTGCATTTACCAAATCATCTACGGTTACACTACCATCATTTGCTATTGCCTTATCACTATACTCCTTTAAAGAAACAGGTGCTTTTGTAAAGAAATCTGAGCGTTTTTCTTCTAATTCTTTAAATACTTCCGTCATATTCTTATACTTTTCGTACTCTAAAATTCTAGTTTTTAATTCATCTTCACTATTGATGTCATACTCGCTTTCTTCCTCAGTTATTTCCTCCGTAGAACCAATAAGCATTTTACTTTTCAAATGTACAAGTGTTGCAGCCATCACTAAAAATTCACTCGCAATATCAATATTTAAATCTTGCATTTTATCAATGTAATGCAAATACTCTTCAATAATAACACTTGTATCAATTTCATAAATATCCATTTCCGTAGAACGAACTAAATGCAACAACAAATCTAGTGGTCCATGAAAGTTATTAATATCAATTAAGTAATCCACTTCTAACACATCCTTTAATTACACTTGTAGCCCCTTGCATCCATTTCAAATTTTACGACTTTTGCTAAAGTTTCATTTTTATAATAAATAACCTTATCATCCGTTACTAACTTTGCAGTTTTTAAATCAATCGTTGTATTTACTACAAACCCATTTCCAGCATCGACAAATAAAGATTGTATTCCTTCTCTACTATTTAAAGCCTCAGAAGTAGAACGAAAACTTTGTAAAAGATTAGCATAATCTGCAACATTAGAAGAATAATTTAGAACATCTGTAATGGAAAACAACTTTGCATCTTGAAATTTATATGTAATCGTTTCATTATCTTTTTTACAAGTTAAAACCTCTTCATCATTTTCATTTTTTTCTAATACAATATTAGGATAATCTGCTATTTCTTTCTTTGTTATTTTTATTTTTTTCATTTGTAGAGCTGTCGTAGCATTCAAAGGATACGAAAATACTTCACTTGTCTCTCTAGAAACTATGATATCAGATAACATCACACGTTCTAATAAAGTTTCCTCTTCAGAATATAATTCTAAAAAATAATTCTCTTTATTAAAATAATAACGTGTATCTCCATGATTAGTTACCTTGAAAGATAAAGAATTTCCTTCTAAAGAAAATGTATCTACCACAATTTTTTCTTCCAAAGAAATGGATAAAGTAGAACTAAATGTATAAAATGTTTGATCATTATCATTTTCTGTATCATTAGGATTTTTGTTATTTTCATTTTGATTTCCTGTCAAACTATAATCCGGCTTCTCAGAAGGTCCTTTAATAAAATTGACAATCGTTGGTAAAAAGAAAATAAATATCAAAAGAATTCCCACTAAAATAAAGATAAACAAAGGATTTTGTTCTGCTGTTGTTAACTCTCCTATTTTAGTAATCGATAATTCTTCTTGATTGATTTTTATATTTTTAGAATCAAATTTTGCTCTTTTTTTCTTTGCCATAAATGTATCCCTTCATTCTATTCTTACAAAAACAATTATAGCACGACAATCGGGGATTTAACAAGCCATTTCAAAATGGAAAGTAGTAATATTATGATCATTTTTTGTTCTTTTCTCAATACAATTATTAGCCAAAAATTTCACCTTAAATATTTATGAAATTGTGTTTCATCTTCATCACTTAATTCTAGTATCGGTTTAAATTCTGCTGACTCTATCGTTTTTAAACCATGTTCATTTGCATTATCAACATTTGCAATTATCAAATGTACATTATCTTGTGTTTTTAAAATTAAAGATATTTCATTCAAGATTAGCTTTCCATAACCTTTCCCATAAAATTATGTTTTAAAATTGCATAATAAATAGAAACCGTTGTACCATGATTTGTTTCTACTTTTGGACTTAAACCTACATATCCTATAATAAACATTTTGCGAAACTAACAAATTAAATTTAAATTGTAAATAGAGCAAAT
>CASDHD010000089.1 GCA_949280095.1 uncultured Bacilli bacterium | reverse complement strand
TATGAATAATAAAATTACATATTTAGAATTTAAAAATGAACTCGAAGATATGATGCAAATAGGGATTGAATTAGAGTTTCCATTTTTGTTAAATAATAAAAAATATATGATACTAGGGTATAAAAATAAAGTTAGTTTTCAAAGATTGGGAGATAATGAAGGAGACCAAAGTGAGGAAGTCTTTTTTAAAACTTTAGATGAACTTTATAATACGGAAACAATTGATGGTATTTTATTAAAAAGAGATTGGAATCAAATGGAAAGATTTGATGATCATGATCTAATTTAAAGGATGTGAATTTGTATGTTAAACGTTGTTTTATTTGAGCCGGAAATTCCCGGAAATACAGGAAATATTATGCGTACTTGTGTCGCAACAGGGACAAAATTGCATTTGATTAAACCACTTGGTTTTTCCCTAGATGAAAAATACATTAAACGAAGTGGAGTCAATTACATAGAACACTGTGATTATACTGTGTATGAAAATATAGAAGAATTTTTTTCTAAAAATGAAGGAACTTATTATTTTTTGACAAGATATGGTCATAAACCACATACTAGTTTTGATTATAGTAATACAAATGAAAATATTTATTTTTTCTTTGGGAAGGAAAGTACAGGAATTCCACCACATATTTTAAAACCATATCTAGAAAATTGCATGCGTATGCCAATGACTGATAAGGTGCGTGCCCTAAATCTTTCTAATACAGTTGCTATTATGATTTATGAAGCATTAAGACAACAAAACTATCGTGATTTATTATTTGATGAACCCCATAAAAGTAAAAATTTTATTGAAGAATCTTAAGTATTTTTTATCATCTTTTTTCATATAGTTTACTATATAATTTGAAGGAGGATTTATGGAAATATTAAAAGTATCATCAAAATCAAACCCTAGTAAGGTAGCAGGAGCGATAGCGAATATTTATCGTGAAAGCAAATCTGTTGAAATACAAACGATTGGAGCAGGAAGTTTGAACCAAGCTATAAAGGCGGTTGCCATTGCCCGTGGATTTGTTGCTCCAAGTGGTGAAAATCTAGTAGTAATTCCAGCATTTAGTGATATTGTCATTAATGGAGAACAAAAAACAGCTATAAAATTAATTGTAGAAGCCAAATAAGGTTTCTATTTTTTTGTCAAAAAAAGCAATTTTTAAAAACTGCTTATTTACTTCCAAGAATTGCCATGGCAATAATAAAACCAATATTTAAAAGTAAAACAAGAATAACAACAGCGTCTACATACCCAGCTTTTGAACGAGTCCTAGATAATCCTATACCTTTTTCTTCCTCGTTTGTATTAACGTTATTCATTCTACTTTCGTAAACTTCCATTTCTTCTTTTTCTAAAGGTGTAGGATTATTTTTTTGATATAAACGAAGAAGTTCTTTTTTATATTCTCCATAAATTTGTTGACTTTCATCATCAAGAAATGGTAAGTTATTTTCACACATAGTAATAAATGCTCTGTATCTCTGCTTTTTGCTTCCATCTATCGGACTTAAAGGTTCTATTTGTTCTAAAATTCTAAAATAATCCTCTGTAGTTACAGTATTATTATTTATATTCATTTCTTCTAAGTTATTACTCATATTATTCCTTCTCCTTGCTTTATCAAATAAACTTTTTTCTTTAATTTGCCTTGCACAAACATGCAATTTAATAATAGTAAACAAATCTTTGCTTTCTATAATAGGAATAGATTGGAAAGTGTAGGGATTTATTAAAATATCTTGCATATATATTTCACTAATATCTACTTTTTCATTTTGGTACACTAGAAAATGCCCATCTATTTTAAGCTCATCTAATTTAGGGTTTTTTTCTTTCCAAGATGCTACATAAGCAGCATTAATTTTTTCATTATTGATGCCACTCATGTTTTTCCTCCTTATTATTACAATATTCATTATAGCAAACAACATCATGAATTTCAATTGTTTAAACTTTTCTTTTGGTGTATAATTCAAATTGTGATGATTATGAAAAACAGTTTATCAAAAGAATTTATTATCGAATTATCAACAAAAAAACAAGAGCCCTCATGGATGTTAGAATTTCGTTTGAAATCCTATGAAAAATTCCTAGAATTGGAAAATCCTAACTTTGGACCTGAACTTCCTTTTTCGTTTGATGAGATTCTATATTATAAAAATGAATATAAAAAATCGCAGGATAATTGGAACCAAGTTGATAAAAAAGTCAAAAATACTTTTTGTAATCTTGGTGTTATAGAAGCAGAGCAAAAATATTTAGATGGAGTTTCGAATCAATATGAAAGTGAAGTTATTTATCATAAACAAAATACGGATAAAGACATAATCTTTCTAAGTACAGATGAAGCATTACAAAAATATCCAGAACTTTTTAAAAAATATTTTAACAATTTAGTAAGATACGATGAAAATAAATATACAGCTCTAAATGGTGCAGTTTGGAGTGGAGGAACTTTCATTTATATTCCTAAAAACACAATCTTAGATCGTCCACTTCAAAGTTATTTTCGAATTGATAGTGAGAGTTTAGGACAATTTGAAAGAACTATTATTATTGTGGATGAGGAAGCTAATTTAGAGTACATTGAAGGATGTACAGCAAAAAGTTATTCTAGCAATTCTTTACATGCAGGTGTCGTTGAAATTTATGTAGGAAAGAATGCTTCAATGCGCTATTCTACTATTCAAAATTGGAGTACCGATGTGTACAATTTGGTAACAAAACGAGCTATTGTAGAAGATTACGGACGTATGGAATGGATTGATGGCAATATTGGAAGTAAAGTCACGATGAAATATCCATCTTGTATTTTAAAAGGTGACTATGCAACAGGAAATTCTATTAGTGTCGCTTATGCTAAACTAAACCAAGCTTTAGATGCTGGAGCTAAAATGATACATTTAGGACGTTTTACTAAAAGTAACATTATAAGCAAATCAATTGCAGAAAATGGTGGAATTGCAAATTATCGTGGGACAACTAAAATCACGAAAAATGCTATAGGAAGTGTAGCAGAAATTAAATGTGATACAATTCTTCTAGACAAAACAGGAAAAAGTGATACGTATCCTACAAATGTTGTAGAAAATAATAGTTCAAAGCTTTCTCATGAAGCAACTGTTTCTAAAGTTGATGAAGATAAAATCTTTTATTTTATGAATAAAGGGTTAACAGAAGATAGAGCAAAAGAACTCATTATTTCAGGATTTATTTCGGATTTAAAAAAAGAATTACCAATGGAATATGCTGTAGAATTTAATAGATTGATAAAGGAATAAATATTATAATAAAATAGCCAAAAATCAAGGAGAGAGAATATGCCAAAAATAAATCACAATTTATCAATAGAAATTGGAAAAAAATAGCTTACTATGTACAAAGTATACATTTTCCGGATAGAAGTAATAAAGAATTTAAACATAATTTAAAAATTTTAAAATCTTACCTTAGAAATTTGAATTTATCTTTAAAAGAAGGTTTTAGATATCCTAAAAGAAAAGCAGATATTGGCTTGTCTACCTTATTACAATCTATTTATAATTGTAGTAATCAAGAGATTAAACAATCATTTTATGAACAAATTTATACTTTGGGGATTTAAGAATTAAAAGAACTATAATTTCGACCTATTAACTTTTATACAAGTGTATATGACATGAAGCAAGTCCAGTTCAAAAGTACCATCTGTATATTTTAATTGAAAAAAAGTGTATGCTGAATGAAGACCAAAGAACAGATTTGAGAAAGGCAAGGGCTTCTTTAAAAAATTTAAGTTGTGCAAGAAGATTAACGAAAGTTGGAAATGGAACCAATTATTATTATTGAGAACAAGAGTAAAGAAAACTCTTTTTTTAATGCTTGTAAAGAAAAAGAAAAGGGGATA
>CASDHD010000088.1 GCA_949280095.1 uncultured Bacilli bacterium | reverse complement strand
GCATAAAGACCCTTGATCTTTGTTTCTTGATTTTTATTCACCTCAATATATCCATCGGGTGTTGTTATATCTAAACTATCTATAAAATCATGATTAGGGACAAATCCCACATAAGTAAACAATGCAGCAATTTTGAGATGTTTTTTTTCATTTATAATAATTTCTTTTACTTTATTTTCTTCTTCTATAATGGAAGTTACGTTGCTATTATAGATAATCTCAATATTTTCTTTTTCTTTTACTTGCATGATTAAAGATTCTTCTGCTCTAAAAGAATCACGTCGATGTATTAAATATACTTTTTTAACAACGTTTGCTAAATATAGAGCTTCTTCTAAAGCACTGTTCCCGCCCCCTACTACAGCAACTTCTTTTCCCTTATATAAATTTCCGTCGCATAAAGCACAAGTACTTACGCCACGACCAAGTAGTTTTTCTTCGTTTTCTAAGCCTAGCTTTTTGTTTTTTCTTCCTGTTGCAAGAATTACAAAATTAGATGTAAAATTTCCTATTGATGTTTCGACTCTTTTTTTATTTCCGTCTATTTCTATATGATTTACTTCTGCTAGTTTGTAAGGGATTTTTAAATCCGTCACACTTTGAAAAAGATTTAATGCTAAATCAGGACCTGCTATTTTTGGAAATCCTGGATAATTATTTATCACATTAATTTTGTTCAACAACCCTCCTGGTGTTTCTTTTTCAATTAGTAATATATCTAAATTACTGTTTTTAGCATAAATAGCTGCTGAAATTCCCGCAATACCCATACCAATAATAATAACATCGTATTCCATTTAAATTTCTCCTTAAAATTGTATTTCACTACCTCTTGCTTCTGTGTATAAGTCTTCGAATTTTCCTTTACGACTTTGCACTAAAAAGATAACTAAACCTAGAATAAATAAAGCAATAGAAACCAGTTGGGCCACTTTAAATCCTCCAAGCATTAATGAATCCGTACGCAAAGCTTCAATAAAGAATCTTCCAACACTGTACCACATTAAGTATACGCTCGTAAGTTGTCCAACTTTCAAGTATTTATATTTTTTTACAATAAGTAAAACTAAAATACCTAATAAACACCACAAAGATTCATAGAAAAATGTAGGGTGATAGTAAACACCATTGATGTGCATTCCTTCGATTACAAATTCTGGAATATGCTTATTTTGTAATGCTAAAAGGGTTGTTGCACTTCCATGAGCTTCACCATTAAAGAAATTTCCCCATCTTCCAATTGCTTGTCCTAACAGTAAGGGAATTGTAATCATATCTGTCATTTTAGAAATACGAGTATGATATTTGCGACAATAAAGTACTAAAGTTAAGAATCCACCAATTAGGCCTCCATGGATAGCTAGGCCTCCCTCCCAAACTTTTAAAATACTAACAGGGTCGTTTAAATAGTATTTATAATTAAATACCACATAATAAATTCTTGCTCCAATAAAGCCAAAAATGATAACCCAAAATGCTAAATTGAAAATAAAATCTCTGGAGTATTCGTAGCGTTTTCCTTCTTTAATTAAAATATAGACTCCGAATATAATAGCTAATAATAATAAAAAAGAATACCATCTAATTTCAAAGCCAAAAAAATTAACCATGACTGGATACATATAACACCAACTTTCTTTATTCATTATATCACTATTTTATGTAAAAAACTGCATAAAAAGGAACTGATTTGATATTGTTTTCAAAGCCAAAATTTTTACATTCTTATATTTATTCATATCTACTAAATAAAACGCGATAATTTCGTACAAATTGCACTCAAAAAACATTATTTTTCGTACATTTTGTACGTTTATTCACTTTAAATACTTTTCTAGATATTTTCCCGTATAAGAATCTTTATTTTTTATAATTTCTTCAGGGGTTCCTGTTGCTACAATAGTGCCTCCATTATCTCCACCCTCTGGGCCTAAATCAATGATATGGTCTGCCACTTTAATTACATCTAGATTGTGTTCGATTACAACTACAGTATCACCATTATCAACAATTCTTTGTAAGATGACTAATAATTTTTTGATGTCTGCAGAATGCAAGCCTGTCGTTGGTTCATCTAAAATAAATAAACTTTTACCCGTTGGCTTTTTTTGAAGTTCTTTGGCAAGTTTTACACGACCCGCTTCTCCACCTGATAAGGTAGGTGCTCCTGCACCCAATTCTACATAAGATAAACCTACATCCATCATTGTATCCAATTTAGCTTTGATTTTTGGAACATTTTCAAAAAATTCCTGTGCTTCTTCTACACGCAGTTTTAATACATCAGCGATATTTTTATCTTTAAATTTTATATTTAAAGTATCTCTGTTGTAACGTGTCCCCTTACAAACATCACAAGGAACATATACATCTGGTAAAAAATGCATTTCAATTTTTTTTACGCCATCACCATAGCAAGCCTCACATCTTCCACCTTTTACATTAAAAGAAAATCTCGATTTGTCAAAACCTCGCATTTTACTTTCTTTCATTTCGGCAAATAAATCACGAATATTATCGAAAACTCCTACATAAGTAGCCGGATTACTTCTTGGTGTTCTTTCTATTGGGTCTTGGGAAATTTGCACTACTTTATCAATTTGGTTTAGTCCTTTTATTTTTTTAAAACTACCAGGAATAACTTTTGATTTTGGATAAAGACTTTTAAATACCGCCTTATATAGTATTTCATTGACTAAAGAACTTTTTCCAGAACCTGATACTCCTGTAACACATACAAGCTTTCCTAGAGGTATTTTAACATCTATGTTTTTTAAATTGTGCTCACTTGCTCCAATTATTTCGATATTTTTACCATTACCTTTTCTTCTTTTTTTAGGTACATCAATTTTCTCAGTGCCTGCTAAGTATCTTCCTGTTATGGAATTTTTGTTTTTCATAACTTCACTAGGAGTTCCTGCTGCAACAATGGTTCCACCTTCTCTTCCAGCACCAGGACCCACATCCACTAAATAATCTGCAGCTATCATAGTATCTGTATCATGCTCTACGACTATTAAGGTATTGCCTAAATCTACCATTTCTTTTAAAGAAGAAATTAATTTATCATTATCTCTTTGGTGCAAGCCAATGCTTGGTTCATCTAATACATACAAAACACCCGATAGTTTACTTCCAATTTGTGTAGCAAGCCTTATTCTTTGTAGTTCTCCACCTGATAAGGTACCAGCCATACGGTCTAGTGTGATATAATCAAGTCCTACATTTTTTAAAAATTCTAAACGATTTATAATTTCTTTGATAATCAAACGACTAATTTCCGTTTGTTCTTTGTTAAGTTTTAAGTTTTTAATAAACTCTAAAAGACGACCTATACTCATTTGTGTCATTTCGTATATGTTCTTTTTTCCTACATATACATTTAAAATAGATTCTTTAAGTCTTGCTCCATGACATTCTGGACACTCTATTTCCATCATGTAATTGTCAAGCCATTCTCTTATCCAAGTTGATGATGTTTCTAAATAACGTCTTTCTAAATTGCTAATAACACCTTCGAAACATCTTGTTACATATCTTTTGTTTCCGTTTTTTGCTGTATATTCAAAATTTAGTTCTTCAGTTGTACCAAAAAATAAGATATTTTTTTCTTTTTTGGTTAAATTTTTAAATGGTTTATTCATATCAATTTTATAGTAATCACATGCAGTTTTTACATCTGTATAAAAAATGTTTTGGTCATCCGACATAGTAGAAATAGCTCCTTGGTTAATAGATAAATCTTTATCTGGAACTAAAAGTTCTTCGGATATGGCAGTTTTAAAACCGAGTCCTTTACATTCTGGGCAAGCTCCAAATGGGGCGTTAAATGAAAACATGCGCGGCTCTAAATCAGGAATGGAATAATTACATTTAACACAGGCAAATTTTTCACTCCATAACATTTCTTCTCC
>CASDHD010000087.1 GCA_949280095.1 uncultured Bacilli bacterium | reverse complement strand
ACTTTCTGTTACATACTTTATAGAAAAAATTTGATTTTCGTCTTCTTCACTTAAACTTTTGAAAATTTCTTTATATTCCTTATTCGTTTTTTCTGTTTCTACAAGAGCTATAGGAATAATATCCAATTTTTCACTGTTTTCTATATTAGAGAATGCCATATAAAAGAATGTTCCTAAAATAAGTGGAAAAGCATAGGTCCAAAATAATAGCATTTTATTTTTAAAGAGACCATTATTAATTATTTTTAGAAAGAGTGTGTAAGGGAAATATAAAATTATGCCAAAACATTAGTCTCTAAGTTCCTTTCCTGTTAGTTCTAGAAAAACATCATTTAATGTTGGTCTTTCTGAAAATATTTTATTATAATGAACTCTCTCTTTTTTTAAAAATTCCATTAATTCGCTTAAATTGTTTTTTCCTTTTTTATAAGTGATGAAAAGAACATTGTCGTGATAACTTACTTCTTCTACATTTTTAAATGTTTTGATTTTTTCAAGTGTTTTAGAAAGTAAATCTAAAACTTCTACTGTTACCTTTTCTTCAATATTAGCTAGACTTTTTAGTTCGTCACGGGTTCCACTTGCAATTATTTTTCCTTTGTCTAAGATAATAACGCGATCGCAGAGAATTTCTACTTCTTCCATATAGTGAGTAGTATAGACAATTGTAGCTCCTTTTTCTCTTAGTTTTTCAATACCGTCAAGGATGTTATTGCGGCTTTGTGGGTCTACTGCAACCGTTGGTTCATCTAAGAAAATAAGTTTTGGTTTATGAGCAATTCCACAAGCAATATTTAATCGGCGAAGTAATCCTCCTGATAGTTGTTTGGGATAGAACTTTTTGTAGTTTTCTAATCCTACTAATGCTATAGCATCTTCAACATAGGTTTTACGTAATTTTTTATCTTTAATGTATAATCCACAAAAATAATCGATATTATCGATGACATTTAATTCTTCAAAAACTGAGACATCTTGGAACACCACCCCAATATTCCTTTTTATTTCGTAGGCATTAACATCCATTTTTTGACCAAAAATTTTAATGTTTCCTTTGCTATATTTTAATAAGGATAAAATACAATTAATGGTTGTTGATTTACCACTTCCATTAGGACCTAAAAGTCCTAAAATTTCGCCATCGTGTACCTCAAATGACAAATCATCTACAGCACGTACTCCTTTGTATTCTTTTACTAAATTTTTAACTTCTATACAATTTTTCATATTTTATTTTCTCTCCTTTATATATCCTATTAACATTTCTTTTACTGATTTTGCGAGTAGTTCTTCGATTTCTTCTTGAGTAAATTGGATGGTTTTTGTTGCCACTAAGCAAGCGATACCATGGGTAAAAATCCAGACTTTAACATGAAACTTTTTTTGTTCTTCGTAAGACAATCCTGTTAAAGTTTGCCCTGTTTTTATCACATCTTCTCCAATAGCATCATTTACTACAAAATCGTTTGCATTTAAAGTTGTTTTTTGCATAAAAAGTATTTTAAAAAACTCTGGATAATCACTCGCAAATTCGATATAAGAAATTCCCATTTGTTTATATGGATTTTCTTTTTCTTTTCCACTAAGCATATATGCTTTATATTTCTGATAAATACATTTATATACTTCTTTATTTAGTTCTTCCATACTTGTAAAGTTATGGAAGATTGGTTGTACAGAACAACCAAGTTCGGCGGCAATTCGTCTGGCATTTAGTTTAGCAAAACCTTCTTTTTTTACTATTTCATAAGAACACTGCACAATATCTTTTTTACTAAACTTTGGAATTGGTGGCATCGTTTTCTCCTTTCTATAGATAACACACGTTATATATCTTTTGTTATTATTTTAAACTAAAAATAAATTCTTGTAAAGGACTTACAAGAATTTATTCTGTTTTTTTAATTACTTTAATAGAACTCTTGCCATTTCTTCTGAAGTTGTCTCTTCTAATGTTTCTGAATTTCTTACAAGATCTTCGTGTATTACGATATCGCTTTCTTGAAGTTTACGTCCGCCATAACGATTTCCACCGGAAACTTTTTTCCCTGTCGTATAGTCTATCGCACGATTATTTGAAAAAATATCTACATAACTACTTCTAAACTCTGTATAATCATGTGCTCTTCCTTCGTACCCAGCATAAAACATATTGCAAAGAGCTAACTCAGAATATTGTGCTTTTATACTGTTAGAATATAGATAAACTTCATATTTATCAGTCTCATAAACTATAAATTGACCATCCGCAATAAGTTGTTGATACGGACTTGTTCCATGAGATTTTATATATCTTTTATCAATCGTTCGATTGAAACCTGTATTGGAAACCCAATATAAATCATAGTAACTATCTCCACCTTCTGCTGCGATGATAGCATTTGATACAGTAAATTGATTTTCATTTTCAAAATAGTGTTCTAAAACATATTTTTTCTTAACATCATTGATTTTTTCGAATAATTGGAAAACGATTCGTTGTTCTATAGTTTGTTCTTCGGTGCTTATTTTGTATAAAGCCAAATAATCATTAAAATCCATTCCATAATAGTCCAAAATAATTTTCTCGCTCATTGTCAATCCATAACAACCTGGAATAAACTGTTCTAAAGTATCACCTTTTAATACTTCCCATCCATAATCTATCTTTACTTCTTCATCAAAACGTTCTATTCCTTGAATATAATTAAATTTTTCTTCGATACTTACACTGTTATAATTGTCATTATAACTTACAATATAGTAAGCAATTGTTTCACTATCTAAAGTATTGTGATTTAAGACTGTATTAAAAAGAGTCGTAAATGGAATAATATTTGCACGAATAGTATTTTCAATAATTTGTTCTTCCGTAACTTCTGGTAATTGATATAAATTTTGATACACTTTTTCAAAAGGAGTATTCGGTATTAAAAGTGTAAACCAAATTTTTTGTTCACTGCTAAGTCTTTTCTGGCTTACAATACAATCAAATTTTTCCTCAAAAGTACCCACATCAGAATATACAATAGCTTCCATCGTTTGCAAGAAAGGTAATTCTTCTCTTGATAAAAGGAAATCGTAAATCTCTGTACAATCAGCAAGCCCAGAATGTAGAATTGCTTCTCTTTTTTCTTCTAGACTTGCATTTTCTATTCCTAACACAAAATTAAAGGTATTTCTAGTGTTGGTTAAATCTCCATGCAAAATTTGTTCAATTTTATCATCCATTGTAATATCTTCCCGAGATAGTATATTGTTATATTGAGTATGATATTCTTTTTCTGGAATATAAAAAGTTGTTTCTTTTACAATCGTTTCAATACTCATATTTACAAGAGTTGGGTCGCTAAAATAATCTTCGATTTCATTCATTACTGCGGAATTAACATCTGCATATTTTGGATATCCATACTCTAAATCTTCTCCTAGCCCAAAAAGTGTTAAGGCTATTCTTGCAATCAGTGTTGAATAAACAGTAGACCAAGAAATAGTACGAAGAATTTTATTCATTGATTCTGTAAATGCACTATTATGTGAGGTTGTTTCAATAGTAGATCCACCTATTCCTGCTAAAGCTAGACTGGATCCAATTTGTTCCATTTGAGAATATTCTGTTTGGGTATATTCTTTTCTATTATCTATTCTATATTCTTCAAAAGAAAGATTACTACCAATATAAGCAAGTCTTTCTTCCACCATAAATATATTTCCAACTTGATCCATAAACATACATATTTTTTCATAAAGGAAGTTCTGTTCTTCTGTACTTAATAGACTGTATTTACTGATTTCATCTATACTAAATGAAGCGAATGCTTCTCCCACTAAATTTTTTGTAGGATCAATAACATTTTTGACTTCTTCTACCATTTTTGTTTGTTTCTTTCGAAATTCTTCTTTTTTCTTTTGACTAGTTGTATTTTTGCTAGCATTTTTTAATTCTATATATTGTTTACCTAATTTTTCTAATAATGGTTTATATTTTTTGTTTAATAAGATTAAAGATACAACGATTGCATTCACAACAAATATTGCTGTATTATTTCTTTTTTGTTTCTGCATAAAATGCCCCTTTCTTTTTTAACGCACCCATAGATTTTACTATAAATTTCAA
>CASDHD010000086.1 GCA_949280095.1 uncultured Bacilli bacterium | reverse complement strand
CACAATGGGAACAAATGGCTTATGGGTAGGCAAGTTTGAAACAGGGTACAAAGGAACAACCACAACAGCTGGTGCTCAAGTGAATAGTAGTGATTCAACAAAAGTGCAAATCAAACCAAATGTATACTCATGGAGGAATATCCAAGTTGCAAATGCCCACTTAGCAAGTTACAATTACATGCGAGAGTTAGATAGTCATATGATGAAGAACACTGAATGGGGAGCAGTAGCATATCTTCAACATAGTAAGTATGGTTCATCTGAAAGTGTAAGAACTAACAACAATTCAGCATTTATCACAGGGTATGCAGCAAAGAATGAACCAACATGTGGATATACTGCAACAAATGAGTCGTGTAATAAATATGAAAGTACATCTTTAGGAGGCATTTATGATATGAGTGGAGGGGCTTGGGAATATATGATGAGCGTTATATTAGATTCTAGTAATAGTGCCCCATTAACTGGTTATAACACAACATATCATTCTAATTTTAATGGAACATTAAGTGGAGGAGGAAGTCTTACAGGAGGAGTAAACTTTCCAAGTACAAAATATTTCGATACTTATACATATGCTACAACTTACACAACATTCAACCGAAGAATACTTGGAGATGGAACTGCTGAATTTGGGCCACATGCTAATGTTACATATGGAAGTCAAACAAGACAAGTAGGTTCATGGTATTGTGATGAAAGCTGGTTTGTAGGGTCGGCGGTTCCATGGTTCTTACGCGGTGGTCTTTTTAGCCATGGTCTTGGTGCTGGTGTCTTTGACTTTATTCGTGATCACGGACATGCGCTTACGTACTATAGCTTCCGTGTTGTTTTAGCCGTGTAGATTAAAATAAAATTTAAGACTAAAAAGCGACAGAATAATCTGTCCTTTTTTTATATACTTTTTTTGGTGATACTATGAAAGTCTATGTAGATTTAATCATACTTTTAAATTTTTATTTAGACTTTCTTCTTTTAATGACAACCAGTATAGTCCTAAAAAGAAATACCTCCTTAAAAAGAATAATATTAGGAACATTTATCGGAAGTATTTCCATTCTTTTTTTATTTTGGAGTATTTCTTCTTTTAGTTTATTTTTAGTTAAATTAGGGATAGCCATTTTAATGGTAATCTTAACTTTTGGATACAAAGATTTAAAATATACAATCAACAACCTAGGCTACTTCTATATGATAAGTGTCATTTTAGGAGGATTTTTATATTACTTGAATTTAGAATTTTCTTATACCCATATTGGACTTATTTTTATCAATAAAGGAATTAGTGTGAATGCCATCTTTTTAATACTAATTTCACCTATTATTTTATATATTTATTATAAGCAGTCAAAAAAATTTAAAACAAACTACAACTTAATCTACGAAATTACCATTGGATTAAAAAATAAACAAATTTTAAAACTAAAGGGATTTTTAGATACAGGAAATAAATTATTTGATCCTATTACCAATAAACCAATTCTTCTTGTACAAAAAGGATTAATACAAGAAGAAAAAGAAAAGATATATTTTGTTCCTTTTCATAGTTTAGGCAACAATAATTTACTCAAATGCTTTAAACCAGAGTATGTAGAAATAGAACAAAAGAAATATAAAAACTATTTAATCGGTATAAGCGACAAAAAATTTTCAATGGAAGGTGTAGAATGTATTTTAAATAATAAAATGATGGAGGAATTGAAATGATAAAAAAATTATTATTGTGGTTAAAAACGAAGTATGTAGAATGTTTCTTTGTGGGAAGTACAGATAAGTTACCACCACCCCTTGATAAAGAAGAGGAATTAGCTCTTTTGATTCGCTTAAAAGAGGGAGACGAAAGTGCCAGAGATAAGTTAATAGAACACAATCTTCGTTTGGTAGTATTTCTTGCTAAAAAATATGAAAGTGCAGGATATGATATTGAAGACTTAGTAAGCATTGGTTCTATTGGTCTAATTAAAGGAATTAATACTTACAAAATTGATAAAAATATTAAGCTTGCTACTTATGCCTCTCGTTGTATTGCTAATGAAATTTTAATGTTTCTTCGTAAAAATAAAAGAAGAAAAACCGAAATATCTTTTGAAGATGCCTTAAACTATGACTCAGAAGGAAATGAACTACATTTAGAAGATATTTTAGGAACAGAGGAAGATCTTGTCATTAAAGAATTTGAATCAGCAATGGATAAAAAAATGCTAGCAAACGAAATTAATAAACTTGATGCAAGAGACAAACAAATTATGATTTTAAGATATGGTCTTAATAATACCGAAGAATATACGCAAAAAGAAGTAGCAGAAATGCTTGGAATTAGCCAGTCTTATATTTCCAGAATTGAGAAAAAAGTGATTAAAAATTTAAAAAATTTATTAAAAACGTAAGAATGTTAGTTTATATTTTTGTTTTTATTTGCTATTCGAATGAATTCTTGTTTTAATAAAGTAGAGGTGAAATAAAAATGCTAAAGGTATTATTTGTATGTCATGGAAATATTTGTCGTTCACCAATGGCAGAATTTATATTCAAGAAACTAGTAAAAGAAGAAGGTTTAGAACAAGAATTTTTGATTGCTTCTCGTGCAACAAGTACAGAAGAAATTGGTAATCCTATCTATTACTTAGCAGAAGAAAAACTAAAAGAACATGGAATAGTTTCAGAAGGAAAGTATGCTCAAAAGTTAGAGATAAAAGATTATGATGATTATGATTACATAATAGGTATGGATAGTGAAAATCTATACATGATGAAAAAAATATTTGGGAAAACAGAAAAAATATATAAACTTTTAGATTTTACAGATAACAAAAAAGATATTGAAGACCCTTGGTATACAAGAGATTTTGAAACTACTTATCAAGAAATAGTAAAGGGATGTCGCGGATTTTTAGAATATGTAAATAAAAAATAAGTTCATCTTTAAAAAGTAAAATGAATAAAAAAACTCTTTTTATAGCAAAACAACTATGAAAGGAGTTTTTATATGAGCAAATACAAAGTAGATATTACTGGCATTAACACAAGCGATATTAAAGTTTTAAAACAGAGTGAAATGAATGAATTATTTAAAAAATACCAGAGTGGTGATGAAAGTGCTAAAGAAGAACTCATAAATGGCAATTTAAAATTAGTCTTAAGTATTTTAAAACGTTTTAACAAAGAAAAGTACAATATGGATGATTTATTTCAAGTCGGTGTAATTGGACTTATTAAAGCCATTGAAAATTTTGATTTGTCCTATAACTTAAAGCTTTCGACCTATGCATGTCCGCTAATTATTGGAGAAATCAAACGTTACATGCGTGATAATACTCCGATAAGAGTAAGTCGTAGTATTAAAGACCAAGCTTATGCCATTATTAAATTTAAAGAAGATTATTTAAAAACGCATGGGATAGATCCAACAAATGAAGAAATTGCACGTGAACTCGATATTCCTGAATATCAAATTAATTTTTCTTTAGATGCTTTAAAAGAACCGATGAGCATTTTTGAACCAATTTATAATGATGGTGGAGATACGATATATTTATTTGATCAAATTGCTGATAAAAAAGAACTAAAGCAAGATAATGATATGTTAATCTCTTTAAGACATGCGATTAATAAAATAAAAGAAAGAGAAAGAAATGTTTTAGTATCTCGTTTTATCATTGGTAAAACGCAAATGGAGATAGCAGAATCTTTAGGAATTAGCCAAGCTCAAGTATCTAGAATAGAAAAAAATGCAATTAACAATATAAAACGTCTTATCAAATAGGTTTGTGCTATGGTATAATAAAAAAGTAGTAAGGAGTAAGAAAAAATGAAAGAAAAAACACGTGGATTTGAAATTGCTAAAGGATGGGAAGACAAAGATATCCACATTCCAGTAAGAAAAACAAAACATTCTGCAGGGTATGATGTAGAAGCTGCAGAAGATGTTACAATTCCGCCATTTACGTTAGGAGGAAAACCAACATTAATACCAACAGGGTTAAAGGCGTACTGTAAAGAGGACGAATGGTATATGCTTGCCAATCGTAGCTCTGGACCTAAAAAAGGATTAGTAATGTGTAATAGTATTGGAATTATTGATGCGGACTATTATGAAAATGAAACGAATGGGTCGATTTTGATTAGGAAATCCCGAATGGAAATCCCGTTTTTGCAAATAGGTA
>CASDHD010000085.1 GCA_949280095.1 uncultured Bacilli bacterium | reverse complement strand
ATACCCAGGACATGGACCTTCCACTACTTTAAACAAAGAAAAACAACGATTTTCCTATTATTTTTAACCAACAAAAAACAAGAAATCAAAGTCCTTGTTTAAAAAGTTTTTTCTGAATAAGCATGGCTGTAATGAATACGTTCATCAAACTCAACATAATCCAAATAAATCATACGAATTAAATACCATTTTCCTGTATTAGGGTCACTAATAATTAAATGATCCTTTCCTGCTTCTTCAATAATTCCGTTGTATACTCTATCACGCCATTCCACAGAATCAGGGTACGATACATACGCTTTAACTCTTTGCCCTTTATTTAGTCTTAAAATATTTTCGATATAACTTTGTTCCATATCTAAGTCAGGGTTATAACTAATATTTCCTGGAGGAGTAGTCCCCGTATAGTTTCCATTAAAACCTACATTGTCACTTGCACCTGGAAATGTTGGATTTTGATAATAACTTCCATTCATTTTAAAATTCACCTCTAGTAATTCTTATGATAATTGTTTCAAATTATGCAAATATTTAGTATAATGAACAATAGGTGAATAATATGGATTTAAATTTTGATTTAAGAAGTATTAGAGAAGCTGTAACTAAAAAAAATTTTTATATAAGAAGTATTATTTTGATTTTTAGCATTGCTTTACTTGCTTTAAATTACAATTTGTTTTTAGCACCAAACCAATTTGTAATAGGAGGTACCAGTGGGCTTGCTATCATCATTCAGAAGTTATTTGGTCTAAACACTGCAGTTTTTATTGGTATTACCAGTGCCATTCTCATTTTACTAGCATTCTTGTTCTTAGGTTGGAAAGAGACAAAACGCTGCATTATAGGATCTATTCTATATCCTTTTTTCATTTCCTTAACAGAACCACTTGCTAAAATTTTATTACCACATTTAGAATTTGATAGTACAATTATTGTAGTTTTAATTGCTGGTATTTTATGCGGTGTTGCCAATGGTCTTATTTATAAAACAGGTTTTAATACTGGTGGAAGTGATGTCCTTATGAAAATTGTCAACCGCTATGGAAAAATTCCTGAAGGGAAAGCCGTTTTTTCTATTAATATTGTCATTATGTTATTTGGTTGTATTATCTTCGGAGCAAATAAATTTGTGTATTCATTGATTATTTTATATTTAAACACCATGTTAATTGATAGAATAATCATTGGTGTATCCAATAGTAAATTATTCTTTATTTACACAAAAGAAGAAGAGAAAGTAAAAAAATTTATTGTGGAAGAACTAAAATCTGGAGTAACAATTTTAAATGCCAAAGGTGGATTTAGTGGAGAAGATAACCATGTTTTAATGTGTGTAGTTCCAAACAAAGACTATTACTTGTTTAAAGAAATGGTGTTACATCTTGATAAAAATGCTTTTTTTGTAATTAACGACTGTTATGAGGTAACTGGTGGTGTTCAAAAAGAAAGAAAAATAATAAAAGGCATAAAAGGCTAAAAAGAAAAAGTCAAGACATAGTACAAGGTGAATTTTACCATTTATTTCAGGCTAGAAAAATGGTATAATGACTCTATAATATTATGAGGTGGAAGCGTAGTGAAGTTAATAGAAGTAAAAAATTGTTATAAAGTATATAACAATGGCGTCACTGCAATTGCAGATTTAAACTTATCAATAGATAGAGGAGAGTTTGTTTTTGTAATTGGTGCAAGTGGTAGTGGTAAATCAACATTAATTAAAATGTTATATCGTGAAGAAAAACCAACAAATGGTAGTGTATTTGTAGGAGGTATTAACGTAGCTAAATTAAGAAATTCTCGAGTTTTTAAATTACGTCGAAAATTAGGAATAGTTTTTCAAGATTTCAAATTATTGCCTAAACTAACTGTTTATGAAAATGTTGCTTTCGCTTTAGAAGCAATAGGTATGCATAATAAGGATATTCGTCCAAAAGTTGTGAAAGCACTAGAAAACGTAGGACTAAAAGACAAAATGCGTAGTTTCCCTAACCAATTATCTGGCGGTGAACAACAAAGAGTATGTATTGCAAGAGCTATTGTAAATGAACCAAAGCTTCTAATTTGTGACGAACCAACTGGAAACTTAGACCCAGATATTTCTAAAGAAATTGTCAGCATCTTAGATAAAGTTAATAAGGAACTTGGAACTACAATTATTATGGCAACCCATGACCGTGAAATTGTAAACAAAATGAAGAAAAGGGTTTTATTATTAGACAGTGGTGTTTTGGCTAACGACATAGAGAAAGGAAGTTATGTAGTTCATGAAGGCAATTAGAATATTAACTCGTGGAATTAGAGATGCTTTTAAAAGTGTTATTCGTAACTTTAGTTTGTCAACAGCAGCCATTACTTGTAGTAGTATTACACTTATTTTAGTATCCGTTGCCATGATTATTTCCTATAATGTGAGAAATATCACAACAGATTTAGAGCGCGAACTTACAATTGTTGTTTACTTAAAAGAAGAAACAACGGAAGCTCAAATCGAGAGTCTAAATCAAATACTAGACAATATGGAAAATGTAGAAATGTATAAATACAAAAGTAAAGAAGAATGGAAACTTGAAATCAAAAATTCTTCGGATACATTTAGTACAGCCTTAGAGTATTTGGACGCGAATCCTTTATTAAATTCTTACACAATTACAGTAAAAGAAGTAAAAGATTTAAAAGTAACTTCAGAAGAAATAAAAAAGTTAGAATTTATTGAAAGTGCCGACTATGGAGAAGGAATTGCTGAAAATGTAATCTCAGTTTTTAGTGTTGTTGAAAAGGTAACGATTATTATTGTAGGGGCTTTAATTTTAGTAACGGCATTCCTAATTGGTAATACTATAAAATTGACAATATTTTCTAGAAAAAGTGAAATTGAAATTATGCGTCTTGTAGGTGCCAATAACATTACTATTCGTTTACCATTTCTTTTTGAAGGATTTATTTTAGGAATTATAGGTAGTATTATTCCTATACTCGTATCAATTTATGGATATGTTTTAGTCTACGATCATTTTGATGGACATCTTTTCACTCAAATTATTACACTTGTAGAACCATTTAACTTTATTATTTATATTGCATTAATCTTGTTAGGAATAGGAGCGATTATCGGTATGCTTGGAAGTTATCGTGCGGTAAGGAAGTATTTAAAAATATGATGAAAAAGTTATTAAAAAAAGTTTTTAGCATTTCAATGTTAGCTTTAGTTTTATTTTCTTATACAGTAAGTCCTGTGCCTGTTAATGCTGCGACTTCAAAAGAGCCAGAAACATTAGGGGATTTACAAAAAGAATATGAAGCATTATTACAAAAGAAAAAAGACAATGATGCACAAAAACAAGAAACAAAAAATCAAATTCAAGCTAAGAAAAATGCAATTTCAAAAGCAGAAGCAGATATCGATCAAGCTGAACATGATATAGGAGAAGCAACAGAGAAAATAGAAGAATCTAATTTAAAAATTGAAACCTTAACAACAGCAACTGAAAATGCGATGAAAGCACTACAACAAATGAAAAGTAAAAATGCATATCTACAATATATTGCTGATTCAGCATCCATTACCGAGTTTATTATGCGTATTAAAGCTATGGAGCAAATTACGAACTCATATCAATCTAATATTAATGATTTAGATAATTTAATAAAAGAAAATGAACAATTGAAAATTGACTTAAAAAATAAACAAGATGAACTAGAAAAGAAAATTCCCGAGTATCAAGCTGCCATCGAAAGCTTATATGGTAATCTAGAGTCTTATGATAAATTCGAATTGGATATTGATACCCAAATTGACTTAGCCAAAAAAAACCTAGACAGTTATAAAGAGGCTAGTATGAATATTTATAAAAAAATAAATTATGATGCCAAATTAGTTGATTTAATGGAAAATAATTTTGGTTGGTTGAAACCACTTACAAGTGGAAAGGTAACAAGTCCAGAAGGATATCGTACACACCCTGTCACAGGAGCAAAATATAGTTTTCATAGTGGTATTGACATAGGTAGAGTATCAGAAGGAACATCCGTTTATGCAACAGCAAGTGGAAAAGTTTCAGGAATTGTTCGCTATAGTTCTTGTGGAGGTAATATGGTCTATGTAGATGTTGTTGTAAATGGCAAACAATATACAACGTATTTTTATCATTTATTATCAGCATATTATATTTATTATTTATATAGTTAATAG
>CASDHD010000084.1 GCA_949280095.1 uncultured Bacilli bacterium | reverse complement strand
GATAGAGGAACAAAATTGGTTAATTCTAACCGATTTTTAAAATGTTCTAAAGCAAAAAAAGAAACAAAAGGTAGTAAAAAGTGGTGTAGAAATGAGTAGTAAAAAACAAACAAAATATTTTAAATATATCGATATAATAAGAATTATAGCTTGCATAGCAATTTTATTTTATCATCTAGGCATTTTAAAAGGTGGTTATCTAGCGGTTTGTACATTTTTTGTTTTAAGTGGTTACTTATCTTGTAAAGGGGCATTAAATAAAAAAAAGTTCTCGATTTTTACGTATTACAAAAATCGTATTTTAAAAGTGTATTTTCCTTTAATTCTAGTTGTATTTTTAACAATTGCCTTTTTATCATTATTTCCAAGTATTACTTGGTTAAATTTAAAAACAGAAACAACCTCTGTTTTGCTAGGGTACAATAACTTTTGGCAATTAAACTCGAACTTAGATTATTTTGCCAGAAGTATGCATTCACCTTTTTTACATTTTTGGTATTTAGCAATTTTAATACAATTTGACTTCCTTTTTCCTTTTTTCTATCTTGCTCTACAAAAAATAGGAAAGAAAGTAGGCAAAATATTTCCTTGTGCTATTCCTTTTATTTTAGCAGTAATAAGTTTCTTATGCTTCTACAAAATAGGATTTACAGAAAATATTCTTTATTCCTATTATAATACTTTTACACGAAGTTTTTCCTGGTTAGTAGGTATTTCTTTAGCTTTTATTCATACCTATTATGGTAGTACCATTTCTAAAAATATCAAAAAGAAAAGCCACTACAAAAAAATATTTTGGATCTACAGTAGCATTTTATTAGGCCTATTTTTACTTGTAGGGGCAAGTTCTCTATACTATTCTCTTAGCATGCTTGCTGTAACTTGGATGACATGTCGCATGATAGAATATGCAACTTTAATCACCTTAACAAAAAAAGAAGCAAGTAAACGTAATAACAAGTGGGTTTCTTTCCTTTCTAAAATAAGTTATCCTATTTACTTAGTTCAATATCCGATTATCTTTTTATTTCAATATATATATTGGTATCCAATAGTTAAAATTCCTATTATCATTCTTATAACATTGGGACTTGCTTGCGTTTTCTATTTTTGTTTTGGAGTAAAAGTAGATAAGAAAAATAAAAAAATAGAATTTTTAAAATATGGATTATCTATAATTTTACTTATAACTTCCGTTTATGGGGCTTATATTTTTGCTATTAGTAAAAACCATACATTAGAAATGAAAGAATTGGAAGAACAACTCGCTCAAAATGAAAAAATACTCATTCAAAAACAAGAAGAATATCAAAATCATATGCAAGAAGAAGCTAGTATATGGGCACAACAATTAGAAGATTTAGATTATGAAGCAGAGAATATGGAGGAGATTGTTGTAAATTTACCACTAGTAGGAATAGGGGATTCTGTTATGTTAGGAGCTGTCGATAATCTTTATGAAACTTTTCCAAATGGTTATTTCGATGCTCAAGTTTCTCGTTCTGTTTGGGCTGGAAAAGAAATATTACAGGATTTAAAAACAAAAGAACTATTAAAAGGTCCAATCGTATTAAATTTGGGTGCAAATGGTGATTGTTCTACCACATGCAAAAGCGGCATCTTAGAACTTAGTAAAGGAAACGAAGTATTTTGGTTAACTGTTACTAACGATGATGATGTACATGTAAATAGTAGCCTATTTGCTCTAGCAGAGGAACATAAAAACATTCATATCATTGATTGGAATGCAATATCAAAAGGGCATGATGAATACTTCTATGCAGATGGTATCCATTTAACAATTAACGGAAGGATTGCTTATACAAATGCCATAAAAGAGGAAATGATTAAAGTATACACAGAATTATACCGAGAGAAAAAAGAAGCTATGATGGAAGAACATGAAGAAATGCAAAAAACAAAAATAAGCTTTTATGGAAACAATCTTCTATTGAATGCCTTTGTAAATATTCACGAAGAATTTCCGGATGCTAAGTTTAATAGCAATCAAAACTATACTTTTGAATTACTAAAAAATGATTTAGAAATAGCAAAGGAAGAAAATACTTTAAATCATAAAGTTGTATTCATACTCGATAAAATGACTTATTTATCGAATAGTGACTATAAAAAATTATTTGAGTTGTGTAGTGAAAAACAAGTTTATGTTTTAACAACGTCAGAAGAGATAAGTAACAATATTCTAAGTTTAAACTTTGAAAATGTTCATACGATTCGTTTTTATCAAGAAATTCAAGAACATACCGATTATCTGCGAAGCGATGGTATCTATTTAACCAAAGAGGGAAACAAAGCACTTAGTTTATATTTAAAAGAAGTACTAAACTCTGAAGAATAAAAAACGTTGTTTTTTCAAAAGTTATCAGTATAATAAAAAGAATGAAAGAAGATGATAGGATGAAAGATTATACGTTTGGTAATGAAACCTATAAACAAAATTTTATATTGTATTATACAAGAGAAGAAAATAACCGTTACTTAGTTGCTCATTTAGCAAATGGTAAAATAGAGACATATGAAAATACTCTAAACAACGAACGTGCACTTTTAAAACGAATGGGAATACAGATTGAAATTGCCAATAAAATGGTACATAGTGAAACTATTGATTATAGCAAAATACACTTCTTTGAATATCTAAAAAAATATGTTATGGTACAATCTGTTTTAAAAGATATAGAAAAAAATAAATTGATTTTAGATAATGCGGATTATATCAATGAAGCACTAGCCTATGATAAAGAATGGACAAGAAGATTACCCTTATATTTACAAGATCATTTATTATGGGGAAGTCCAATAAAAGGATTTGGGAGTTTTCATTTTACTTTAAACGAGGCGGATGCTTTTACACTCGGTGAGATAACAACAATATTAGAAACAGCAGATCATTACTGTATGTTGGATTCACTTTTTCCAAAGAGAAAACTAATAAACAATAATGAAGAGCAAAAGCGAGTTTAATTTTGTTTTTTAGTACAATTAAAGACTGAAATCAATAGGAAAAGAGGTAGGTATGAAAAAAATAGTTTTGAGAATTGAAGGAATGTATGTGGTGGATGTGTGAATCGTATAAAAAATGTTTTGGAAGATACAAAAGAAATTATTTCTTTTGAGATTTCTAAAGAAGAACATAAATTGATTTTAACTGTAAAAAAAGAAAAAGCTATCGATGAAGCTATTAAAAAAATCGAAAGTATAGATTTTTAAGTTATTCAGTAGAGTTTTTTATAAATAGATTTGAATTATATTTTGAAATCATGAGAACGAGACCCACTCGTTTTTTTAATAGAATTTTTCTTAAAAATAACTTTTCCGTGCTATAATATTTTTATATAGTGATATATGGAGGCTGTAAATGAAGAAGTTAATATTAGTAGATGGAAACAATTTGTTATTTAGGAGTTATTATGCAACTGCTTATAGTGGTACTATTATGCGTAATAGTAAAGAATTTCCAACCAACGCCTTGTATGGCTTTGTCTCAATGATGCAAAAAATTATTGAAGAAGAAAATCCAGAGTACATTGCTGTTGCATTTGATGTTGGTAAAAACTTTCGGGCAGAGAAATTTGCATTCTATAAAGATGGGAGAAAGGAAACGCCAGAAGACTTAATTAAACAAATGCCTTATGCTAGAAAAGTATTAGAAGCAATGGGAATAAAATATTTTGAACTTGCACCATTTGAGGCCGACGACATTATTGGAACATTATCAAAAAAAGTATTAGAAGATGATAACTTTAATGCAACTATTGTTTCCAGTGATAAAGACTTATTACAACTCATCAATGACCAAGTTGATATTAAGTTGTTAAAACAAAAAGGGCACGTGCGTTATAATCCCATTTCATTCTTTGCAGAATACAAAATTGAACCTATCCATGTTATTGATTTAAAAGCCTTAGCAGGAGACGCCTCTGATAATATTCCTGGTGTTAAAGGAATAGGGGAAAAAACTGCTTTAAACTTACTTTCTACTTATAAAACCATCGAAAATATTTATGAAAACATTGATCATATTAAAGGAAAAATGCAAGAAAAACTTATCGCCGACAAAGACATGGCTTTTATTAGTAAAGAAATTGCTACGATTTACAAAGAAGTCCCTTTAGAAATAAAATCTTTAGAAGAATTAAAATACACACCAAACGAAGAAGAAAACGATTCTTTATTTAACCTTTATGAAGAATTAGAATTTTATTCACTTTTAAAGAAAATGACAAAAAAAGAAAAAGCCCCAACAATGGAAAATGTGATAGAAGTAGAAGGCATTGAGGATGAAGACAGTGCAGGTGAGTGG
>CASDHD010000083.1 GCA_949280095.1 uncultured Bacilli bacterium | reverse complement strand
TTATTTTTAAAAAGAAAAGTGGTTAAGTTGCGGACAAAGTCTGCCGTATGATATACTATTAAATGAAAAATAAGGAAAAAGAGGTGTTTTATGATTAGAACTAGATTTGCTATATGTCCACAGAAAAAAATGGATGTCAGCGACTTACGTGATGCCTTATTTTCCTATTTAATTGCTAAGCATGATGGTGGAGATTTTATTTTAAGAATTGACGATGCCAATCAAAACAACTACCAGTTAGAAGCGGAAGAAAATATCTACGAAATCTTAAACATTTTTGGACTAAGTTATGATGAAGGACCTAAAAAAGAATTTGAAAAATTATCGTATATTCAAAGTGAGCATTTACCCCTTTACAAAACCTATGTCGAAAAGTTAATCAAAAGAGGCCATGCTTACTATTGTTTTTGTACAAAAGAAGAACTAAATGATAGAAGAATGAATTCTACAAAAACGAATACTTCCCATATCGAAGATCCATGCCGCAATTTTCCAAAAGATGAAGCACGTCGAAAAATCTTAATTGAAGAGAAATATGTTATTCGTTCTAAGATGCCAAAAATCGGTCAAACAAGTTTTCATGATTTAGTTTATAAAGATATTACAACTAAGAATGAAAATTTAGAAGACCAAATATTAATCAAAAGTGATGGAACACCAACCTACAACTTTGCCAATGTCTTAGATGATGCTCTTTTAAATATTACGCACACAACAAGTAGTTCTAAATTCCTAACAAGTGCACCAAAAGAATTATTACTTTATGAAGCATTAGGATTTCCAGTACCTACTTTTGTACATTTTCCAAAAATCATTACAACTTCAAAAGATTTACTCACAGATTTACTAAGTCAAGGTTTTTTAAAGGAAGCTATTCTAAATTATTTAGCTATTTTAAACTGGACTCCAAAAGATAACAAAGAGTTTTTCACCTTAGAAGAACTAATTCAAGAAATTAATATCGAAAAAATACATAAAAGGCCTGCTCATTTTGATTTAAAGAAACTAGAGTGGTTCAACCGTCATTATTTAAGAAAAATGAATGATATAGAATACTTGCAATTTGTAAGACCTTATTTAGAAAAATTTTATAATCTTGAAGGAAAGTCGGAAGAATGGATAGAACATTTATTGCTTCTTTATAAAAATCGTCTGCATTTTGCATCTGAAATTGCCTTTAGTGCTCATATATTCTTTATCCGAGATATTGAGTATGAAGATGAACAAATTACCTTTTTAAAAAGTGATGTTAGCATTGAGAATACATTAAAGATTTTTAAAAATACAATAGAAAATCTAAATGTTTGGAACTTAGAAGAAATAAAGACTGCTTTGAAAAGTGTAGAAGAACAAGCAAGTATTTCGGGTAAATTACTTTACTTACCTATACGTATTGCTATTACTGGGACCATGCATGGACCTGATTTAGTGGATGTCATCTATTTGCTTGGAAAAGAAACTATTTTAATGAGATTAGGAGAATAGGCTATGGCAAGCTCAGCAATCCATTTAGCAATAGCAAAAAAGTATTTAGAAAAACATAAGGATTTGAACTATAAAGAAGTAATCAAAGGAACTTTATATCCTGATGCGGCTGAAGACAATGATAAAACGCATTATACAGACAAAAACCGAGGTAGTGATAATGCTAGTCATATTCGAGGTAAAGTTAATTTATATGCCTATTTAAAAGAACATGCGGTGCTTAACGATTTTGAACTTGGTTGGTTTCTACACTTAGTAACAGATTATTTATTTTTTCTAGAATGCTTTACAACGGAATATTTATTAAGTAAGAGTTATCAAGAGTTCTGTGATGAACTTTATCATGCCTACTATTGTACCAATTTATACATGGAAGAAAAATATGATATAAGTAAAGATGATTTTAGAGAATACCCCAATGAATACTATCCAGGGATTCCATATGAGGAGTGTATTTTGTCTAAAGAAAGGATAGATCATTTTATAGAAAGAGTAAGTTCTATTGATATGGAGAATTATGTAAAAAAAATAAAGGCTCATAAACGAAATATCCAACCTTAGATTACATAATTAAGCATAAAATGAACGTTTGATTTCCTCCACTCAATACCATATAATGGTATTGAGTGGTGAAAATATAGTAATCTTGAATAGAGTAAAGGATGAATAAAATTCCAAATAGATATTTAAACACTTGAATTAAATCACTTACTATAAAATGCACTATAGTTTTAAGGAGGTTAGATTTTATGAAAATATTTAATACGTTAACTAACAAATTGGAAGAGTTTACACCAATTACACCAGGAGTTGTGAACATGTATGTATGTGGACCAACCGTATATAACTATGCTCATGTAGGAAATATGTATCCCGTGATTGTATTTGATATGGTTTATCGTTATTTAAAATATAGAGGATACCAAGTGAATTATGCTTCCAACTTTACCGATGTAGACGATAAAATTATTAAGGCAGCTATTGAATTATCTGTAACAGAAAAAGAAATCACCGATAAATTTATCAAAGCTTATTTAGAAGAATTAGAAGGATTAAATTGCTTACCTATCGATTATCGTCCACGTGTAACGGAAACGATGGATAGCATTATTGATTTTATTTCACTTTTATTAGAAAAAGATTATGCTTATAAAAGTGGGGATGATGTTTATTTTAGAGTATCTAAAATAAAGGATTATGGATGTTTATCAAAACAAAATTTAGAAGCTTTGGATTATGGAAAAAGAATTGATGTAGCAGAAGAAAAAGAAAGTCCTTTTGACTTTGTCTTATGGAAAAAAACGAATGAAGGAATTACTTGGGATGCTCCCTTTGGAACAGGAAGACCTGGATGGCACACAGAATGTGTTGTTATGATTCATGATATTTTTAAAGGGAAAATTGATATTCACGGCGGAGGAGTAGACTTGAAATTTCCTCATCACGAAAATGAAATGGCCCAAAGTAAAGCAGTCTGGGAACATAATCTAGCAAATTACTGGATACATAATGGTCATATTATGGTAGAAGGGGAAAAAATGAGTAAAAGTTTAAATAACTTTATTCTTGCCAAAGACTTGAGAAAAGAATATTCAAGTAATGTAATACGTTTAGCATTTTTAAAAAATCAATATCGTGCTCCTCTTGATTTAACCAAAACGACATTTTCAGAATGTTTAACTATTAATGATAAAATATCCAATGCTTTAAAACAGGCTAATATTAGTATTCAAATGCAAAATATTTCCATTGGCAATATCACAAATGATGAACATATCAATGAAATTATGGATAATGATTTTAATACACCAAATTTAATTACTTATCTTTTAGATTTAGTAAAAGAACTAAATACTGCTATTCGAAACAACACAGATATTTCACAAACTTACGATAAAATAGGATTAATTAATTCTATCTTAGGTCTTGAGTATGAATTAAAAGAATTTAGTGAAAGTGACAAAACCTTATATCAAAGTTGGCTAGAAGCTCGAGATCATAAAGACTTTGAAAAAGCAGATACGATAAGAAAAGAATTAATTGAAAAAAATATTTTATAAGAGGTTAAATTATGGATTTTATACTATTAATACTAATGCTTATAATACCAGCTATTGCTCAAGTACTTGTATCTTCAAGTTATGGTAAATATAAAAATATAGAAAATGAAAAGAAGATAACTGGTTTTGAAGTGGCTAGAAAAATATTAGATCAAAATGATTTAAAAGAAATTTATATTGTAGAAACTAGAGGAAATTTAACAGACCATTATGACCCTAAAAGAAAGGTAGTAAGATTATCAAGTGATATTTATCACGGAACAAGTATTGCTTCTTTATCAGTTGCTGCTCATGAATGTGGTCATGCTATACAAGATAAAGTTGGATACGCTTATATGCGTATAAGAAGCCTTATTTTTCCAATTGTTCAGTTTGCAACAGGCTTGTCTTATTTCGTTATTTTCTTAGGACTACTTATGGAATCATTAGATATGATTTGGTTAGGAATCGTATTAGTAGGAACAGGTTTAGTTTTTCAACTTGTAACTTTGCCAGTTGAGATAGATGCAAGTAAACGTGCCAAAAAAGAATTAGAAAATATTGATCTGGCAAGTTCAAAAGAAATAGAAGGTGTAGATAACATGTTAAAAGCTGCAGCTTCTACCTATTTAGCAGGAGTACTATCTAGTGCCTTAGAAATTATAAGACTAGTTTTATTATTTGGAGACAAGAACGATTAAGAGCATGATAATTTGAATACAACTAAAATGAAGAACTAATAAAGAGAAAACAGAAAAACAATTGTCTAGTATTGTCGAAAGTATTGAAAAAGAAAAAAAACTCTATACAATAAAGCGAA
>CASDHD010000082.1 GCA_949280095.1 uncultured Bacilli bacterium | reverse complement strand
CAAACGTAATGCAAGGAACAACTAATTCTCTAATTAATAATATGATTATCGGAGTAGACAAGGGCTTTTCAAAAGGTTTAGAAGCTGTTGGTGTTGGATATAAATTCAATGTACAAGGAAATAAAATTGTGGTAAATGCTGGTTACTCACACCCAGTAGAAGTAATCGTTCCAGAAGGAATTAAAGCAGAATTAGTAAGCAACACAGAAATTACTTTATCTGGAATAGACAAACAAAAAGTATCTGAATTTGCGGCAAATATTCGTAAAATAAGAGAACCAGAACCTTATAAAGGTAAAGGTATCCGTTATAAAGGCGAATATGTACGTCGTAAAGAAGGTAAGAAAGCAGCGTAATGGAGGTATAGTATGATAAAGAAAGAATCAAAAAATGATGTTCGTAAAAGAAGACATGCTCGTATAAGAAAAAATTTAAGCGGAACTCCTGAACAACCAAGATTAAATGTATTTAGATCAAATAATGGTATCTATGCACAAGTAATCGATGATACAACAGGTAGTACTTTAGTTTCTTCTTCCTCTATTGCCCTAAAACTTAAAAATGGTGGAAATATAGAGGCTGCCAAAGCGGTAGGAAAAGATATCGCACTAAAATGTACAAAATCAAAAATAAAGAAAGTCGTATTTGATAGAGGTGGAAACCTATATCATGGTCGAGTAAAAGCTTTAGCAGAAGCTGCTCGTGAAAACGGATTGGAATTCTAAGGAGGTCATCATGGAAAAAGAGAACACTAATACTGCAACCGATACTGCAAAGATTGCAAATACTGCAAAAAATACTACAAAAAATGGCGAAAAACGTTTTTCTAGAGAAAACAAAGACAGAAAGAAATTATTAGAAGAAAAAGTTATTTCCATTGGACGTGTAACAAAAGTTACGAAAGGTGGAAGACATTTTAGATTTTCTGCAACTGTTGTTGTTGGAAACAGAAAAGGTTTAGTTGGAATTGGAACTGGAAAAGCAAACGAAGTTCCTGCTGCTATAGCAAAAGCTAGCATGATGGCAAACAAAAATGTTACAAAAGTAGCATTAATAGATGGAAGAACAATTCCTCATGAAGCAACTGGAAAAGTTGGAAGAGCTAATGTACTTATTAAACCCGCTGTAAAAGGTACTGGAGTTATTGCTGGTGGTGCTGCTCGTAGCGTACTTGAACTTGCTGGAGTAAAAGATGTAATTTCTAAATCATTAGGTTCAAATACTAAAATCAATGTAGCAAAAGCAACATTAGAAGCATTAAAGAGTGAAAGAACACCTGCTAAAATCGCTGCTCTTCGTGGAAAGAAAGTTGAGGAGCTATAATATGAAATTAGAAAGTTTACCAAAATCTAAAGAAACAAAAAAGAAAAAAATTGTTGGACGTGGACCTGGTTCTGGAATGGGTAAAACTGCAACTCATGGTGAAAAAGGTCAAAAAGCAAGAAGTGGTGTAAGCATTTCTGCTTGGTTCCAAGGTGGTCAATCTCCATTATATAGAAGATTACCAAAAAGAGGTTTTAGAAATACAAGATTTGAAACAAAATATGCTTGTATTAACTTAAGCGATTTAAACACATACTTTAATGATGGTGATGTTGTAACACCAGAAATCTTAAAAGAAAGAGGAATTGTAAAAAAACAATTAAGCGGAATTAAAATACTTGCAAATGGTAAGTTAGAGAAAAAGTTAACTGTAAAAGCACAACGTTTTTCACAAACTGCTATCTCTGCAATTGAAGCCGCTGGTGGCAAAACTGAGGTGATTTAGATGTTTCGTCTTATGGCAAAACTATTTGCTAAAGAAAATAAAGACTTAAGAAAAAGAATTTACTTCACCCTTTTTGCTTTAGGAATATTTTGTCTAGGAACAGGTATTACCATTCCTTGGGCAAGTGTTCTATATGAAGAGTTAGGTTTTTTAGAAATTTTCAACTTAATGAGTGGTGGAGGACTTAGAAGCTTTTCTATATTTGCACTAGGTGTTAGTCCTTACATAACGGCATCCATTATTACGCAACTTTTACAAATGGATATCATTCCTTACTTTAAGGAATTAAAAGAACAAGGATACGTAGGAAGACAAAAAATTAACAAGATTAATCGTTACTTAGCTGTCATATTTGCTTTTGTGCAAGCCTATGTTATCTCTATTTTCTATTTAAATACCAACGATGTTATGGTTATGATGAAAACAAGCCTTGTTATGACAGCAGGTACTTCCTTCCTATTATGGTTAGGAGATCAAATTACCATGAAAGGAATAGGAAATGGTTCATCATTACTCATTATGGCAGGTATTATCCAAAGTATGCCAGGAATATTTAGTGGTGCCTTTAATGCATTCATAACTGCTGGAACTTATAACATAGGATTGGGAATAGGTCTATTCGTTCTATTCATCATTATTTACCTATTAGTTCTTTTAGGAATTATATGGATTACACTTGCAGAAAGAAGAATACCAATCCAATACGCTAACCATACAACGAGTGCATATGGAGCACAAAGTTCCTTTTTACCTATTAAGATTAATAGTGCTGGAGTAATTCCTGTAATATTTGCATCTATTGTATTAACAATTCCATCAACAATTGCTGGATTACTAAAAAGCGAGGGAGCTTTAAATTTCATTAATAAATATATCGTATATACAACTCCAACTGGATTTGTACTTTATGTATTATTAATTTTATTCTTTGGATATGTGTATACATTTATGATGATGAACCCAGAAGAAATGAGTAAAGACCTAAACAAACGTGGTGGTTATATTCCAGGAGTAAGACCTGGAACTGATACTTCAAAATATATTTCAAGTTCACTTAGCAAACTTACCGTAGTTGGTTCCATTTTCTTGGTGATTTTATCAGGACTTCCAATCTTGATGGCAAATATTTCAAGTTTACCTAGTTCTGTAACCATTGGAGGAACTGGAATTCTAATTGTTGTTGGAGTTGCTATTGAAACCTATAAACAAATGGAAAGTGGCCTTATAACAAGAAGTTATAAAAAGAGGAGACGTAGAGGATAATGAAAAACGTTATCTTAATCGCTCCCCCTGCCGCAGGCAAGGGTACTGTTAGTAAGTATTTAGTAGAAGAACTTGGATATACACACTTATCAACAGGAGATTTACTTCGCAATGAGATAAAAAATGGTACAAAGATTGGTATACAAGTAAAAGAAATTATGGATAGTGGGCAATTTACACCAGATAATATTATCTTACCGTTATTCAAGAGTGAATTGCTGAGGATTAAAGATAAACCATTTATTTTAGATGGGATGCCAAGAAAATTAAACCAAGCAGAATACTTAACTGATTTGTTTAATGAACTCAATGCGAATAACTATGTGGTTATCAACATAGATGCAGAAAGAGAAATATTAGAGCGTAGAATTATAGGAAGAAGATACTGTATAAATTGTGGAAGTAGTTATAATGTATATTTCGAGAGCTTTATGCCAAAGAAAGAAAATATTTGCGATAAATGTGAAAAAGAATTAATACAGCGAGAAGATGATAATCTAGAATCTTTTAGCAAAAGATATGAAGACTATGTTAGAGAAGCAGAGTCACTTATCCACTACTATAAAGAAAAAGGACTACTAAAAACAATCGATGCAAGTCTTTCAAATAATGAAATCATAGAAAATATTCTAAAGGAGATAAAATGATTAGTATTAAAAGTGAACGCGAAATAGAACTTATGCGTGCGTCAGGACATATTAATTATTTAGCTCATGAAGAAATAAAAAAACATCTAAAACCTGGCGTAAAAACTATAGAACTTGATAAGATAGCGCATGACTTTATTGTGAGCCAAGATGCATATCCTTCTTGTTTAGGTTATGAGGGATTTCCAAAAAGTATATGCATATCTATAAATGATGAAGTAGTACATGGAATACCAGGAAATAGAAAGATAAAAAATGGTGATATTGTATCCATTGATTTCTGTGTAAGATACAAAGGATACGAATCTGATTCTGCTAGAACTTATATTATTGGAGATGTTCCTCATGATGTAAGAGATTTAGTAGAAAATACAAAAGAAGCCTTAAAAATTGGCTTGAGTAAAGTAAAAAGTGGTGCTAAAATAGGAGACATAAGTCATGCAATCGAAGAATTTGCTCATAGTAAAGGCTTAGGAGTTGTAGAAGATTTAGTCGGACATGGCATAGGAACAAATATGCATGAAGAACCCGATGTTCCAAATTTTGGCGAATCTAATACAGGTATCACTCTAAAGAGTGGTATGACAATTGCAATTGAACCCATGCTAACACTTGGAGGTAAAGAAGTTTGTTTAACTGACCAAGATGACTGGGTGATTGTGACTATGGATGAAAGTCCAGCTGCACACTTTGAACATACTGTTCTAGTAACAGAAGATGGATATGAAATTTTAACAGGAGAATAAAATATGGCGAAAAAAAAGATACAAAACAAAAAAGTAAACAATACTTCAAATGTAAAAAACAATCAAAAT
>CASDHD010000081.1 GCA_949280095.1 uncultured Bacilli bacterium | reverse complement strand
CGTACGGTGGTGTGAGAGGGACGAAATGATTTAATTATTTCTCTCTACTCGATTGAAGTATATAACAAAAAATAGAAGAAAAAAGTAAAGAAAAAGGAATGCAAAAAAATGAGAAATAGAGTAAATAAACAATAAAAATAGGTGTTTAAAAATATTATTTTTTCTTTACTTAGAAATCTTTAATTTTAGATCTCCAATAAATTATTTAGAGCTAAAGTAAGCAAAAACGTGTTATAATGACAGTAGAGAATAATACGAAAGAAGGATGTGTAAAAATGAAAAAAGTAATCGATGCCAATAAGATGTGTTCGAATATTGCTTACCTTTTTAGTGAAGTGGCTGCTATTTATCCTATCACTCCATCAAGCCCAATGGCTTCAAATATAGATTATCTAAATCATACAGAAAAGAAAAATCTTTATAATACAAAAGTTGAACTTGTTGAAATGCAAAGTGAAGCAGGAGCTGCTGGTGCTATGCATGGTGCTTTAATTACAGGATCTCTTGCTACAACTTTTACAGCAAGTCAAGGACTTTTACTCATGCTTCCTAATATGTATAAAATGGCAGGAGAAATGTTACCAGGAGTTATTCATGTTGCAAGTAGAACTGTTGCTACCCATGCTTTATCCATTTTTGGAGACCATAGCGATATCTATGCTGCAAGACAAACTGGCTTTTGTATGTTAGCCAGCACCAATATTGAAGATGTAAGAGCAAATGCTGCTGTTGCACATCTTTCTGCAATCGAAGGAAGTCTTCCTTTTCTTCATTTTTTTGATGGTTTTCGAACTAGTCATGAATTACATTCTATTGAAGAAATTGCAGATACTGAATTTTTAAAAATAATCAATTATGAAAAAATTAACAAATTTAAAAAGAACATGTTAAATGTTGATCATAACATTGAAAAAGGTTTAGCTTTTAACGAAGATATTTACTTTCAAACCGTAGAGGCAAGAAATAATTTTTACAATGCTATGCCAGATATTGTGAATTCTTACATGGAAAAAGTAAATAGCATTTGTAAAACGGATATTAAACCCTTTAACTATTGTGGAAGTATAGAGGCTGAACATATTATCATTGCGATGGGAAGTGTAGTGGACACTATTAAGTTAGTGGTGGAAGAAGAAAATAAAAAAGGTGCAAAAATTGGTGTTATTGAAGTTCATTTGTATCGTCCATTTAGCACAGATTATCTAAAAAAAGTATTGCCCAAAACGGTTCGTAAAATTGCTGTGTTAGATAGAACTAAAGAAGCGGGAAGTGGTGGAGAACCTTTATATCTAGATGTTTTAGCGTCCTTAAAAAATGAAAATATTCAAATTGTCGGAGGTAGATTTGGACTATCTAGTAAAAATACAACTCCTAGTGATATTTACAGTGTGTTTAAAATGCTTGACGGTGAGTTAAAAGAAAACTTTACAATTGGGATTAACGATGATGTGACACATTTAAGTCTAGAAAAAGTTCCATATTCCATTCATCTAGACGCTAAAGAAATCCTTATTTATGGTTTTGGTAGTGATGGAATGGTTAGTGCTAGTAAAGATATCTTAAGCCTTGCTCTTTCAAAACTTGATGCCTTTGGAGATGGATACTTTGAATATGATTCCAAAAAGAGTGGTGGAGTAACAGTTAGCAATTTGCGGATTAAAAATCACGAATTTCATGCACCTTTTTACGTTTTAAATCCGAATTTAGTTGTCGTGACTAAAGATGAGTATTTTAAAAAATTTGCGATGTTAAATACGATAAAAGAAAACGGTATTCTTTTAATTAATACAATGGATAAAGAGCTTTTAAAAGAAAAAATAAGTAAAGAAGATAAAGAAATCATCGCCCGTAAAAATATTAAAGTTTATACGATAAATGCGAGTTTTCTTGCTGAAGAAAACAATATCAAAGGTAAAATCAATAAAATTATGGAAGTCATTATTTTAAAATTAATTGGAATTGAAAATTCTTTACAACTTGTAAGTGATACGATTGAAATAGCTTTTCAAAATAAAGGAAAAGAAATGATAGAAAACAACAAAAATGCTATAAAAAGTGCTTTAAATTCTTTAGAAGAAATAACACTCGATAAAGATGGTTATGAGAAAAATAAAGGGGCTTCTTTATTCGAAAGAATCGAAGCAAGAGAAGGCTATGACATTCCTGTTGGTGCTGTAGCTCAAATTTGTAATGGTACATTTCCTGGTGGAACTTCAAAACTTGAGAAAAGAAAAATTGCAGACAAAGTTGTGAAATGGATTCCTGAAAACTGTATTGAATGTGGACGTTGTAGTTTTGTTTGTCCTCATAGTGTCATTCGTTCTTTTAAAACAGAGGATAAGAGTATTGGAAAATCAATGCTAGGAAATGATAAGTACAACTATTTAGTTAGTATTAGTGAAGAAGACTGTACAAGTTGTGGATTGTGTATTCATATTTGTCCAGGTTTAAAAGGTAAAAAAGCACTTACCTTTGGAACGTTTGATGAGGAAAAGCAACGAGAAAGTGACTATTATTTTAACAACTATAAAAATCCAGAAAGTGAAAAGAAAGATACAGTAAAAGATTTAAGTTTTGTTCGTCCTTATTTTGAATTTTCTGGAGCTTGCGCAGGTTGTGGAGAAACCTCTTATATACGTTTATTAACCCAATTAGTAGGAAAGAAACTCATTATTGCTAATGCAACTGGGTGCTCAAGTATTTATGGAGGAAGTATGCCATCTACACCATACAATATCCCTTGGGCTAATTCTCTATTTGAAGATAATGCTGAATTTGCTCTAGGTATGGTTTTATCGTATAAGCAAAAACGTAATCAAATCGAAAATATCATGAAAACTTCTATAGAATCTGTAGAAGATAGAGTAAAAGAAAAATTTACAAAATGGCTAGAAAACAAAGAAGATTTTACTATTACGTATCCTTTAAAAGAAGAATTGGAAAAGTTAGAAATTCCTAAAGATTTAAAAGATTTATTGGATTACATACCAGCTCGCAGTGTTTGGGCAATTGGTGGAGATGGTTGGGCTTATGATATAGGATTTAGTGGAATTGATCATGTTCTATCAAGTAATGAAAATCTAAAAATACTTGTGTTAGATACCGAGGTATATTCAAATACAGGTGGACAAATTTCTAAATCTTCTAAAATTGGTCAAGTGGCAGAGTTTGCAGATTTTGGTAAAAAGAACGCTAAAAAAGATTTATTTAAAATTGCTATGTGCTATTCCAACTGTTATGTGGGAAGTATCTGTTTAGGTGCAGACTTTCCCCATACCATTAAGACATTAAAAGAAGCAGAAGCACATCAAGGACCTGCTATTGTAATTGCTTATTCTCCGTGTGTTGAGCATGGAATTAAAGGAGGACTTTCTTGTACTAATCAAGAACAAGCCCTAGCAGTAGAGGTCGGTTATCAACTTTTAATGCGCTATAATCCGAAAGAAGAGAAATTGTATTTAGATTCCAAAGAGCCAAATTTTAATGATTATGAAAAATTCTTAGATAACGAAACAAGATATCATGCTTTAAAAATTAAAGATGAAAAATTGGCCAAAGTATTACTAGAACAAAATAAACAAAATGCGATAAAACGTTATCAAGAATACAAAGAAAAAGCATTAACTAATTAAATCGTTAATGCTTTTTAATGTCCCAAATTGGAAGCTGCCCCCTGAAGACAGCTTCTAAAAGAATAAAAAGGGGTTGACTAGTGTGATACTAGCACCAATTCGCCTTCTCAAGTGAATTGGTGATTTATATCCTAAAGGAAAAGAGGAAATTTGTCAACACTTTTTTTACAAAAATTTAAAAAATTTTTTATGAGTATATTTTAATAGATTTAGTAAAAGTAATTAACCATAATCTCTATTTGATATTAAAATGTAAACAGCTAAATAAAAGTATGCTATAATTTGGAAAAAAGGTGATAGTATGAACGAAAATCAACTAAGGCAACTTATCAAATTAGAAAGTTTAAAACATTTAAATAAAATAGCTCAAGTTCCAAATAAAACTTATGATTGTTTCGACTGTGAACAATTAATAAATGTAGTATATAGAGATTTGTTTCAAATTTCCATTCGAAAAGACGGATATGGAAAAAGTAGCACTACAAAAGTTTTGACAAGTTCTATTGGAAATTTTTATAATTTTAGCAAATTGAATATAGAAGAAAAAAAGAAAAAAATATTCCAAATACAAATAGGAGATATTTTATTTTTTCATACTCAATCTTTAGATGAACAATCACCTACAAAAGAGAATTGGTATCCTGGCCATCTAGGACTTTACTTAGGAAATCAAACTTTCATTCATGCTAAATCAAGTGCTGGTAAAGTAGTGATTTCTAATTTAAATGAAGAAAACTATATAGATATATTAGTAGGGTATAAAAATTTAATACCCTACATTCTTGATAAGCTTGAAACTGAATATCTAGATACATACAAAAGGTAATTTTCTTTCTAAAGGTCGATTTTGATTAGGAAATCCCGAATGGAAATCCCGTTTTTGCAAATAGGT
>CASDHD010000080.1 GCA_949280095.1 uncultured Bacilli bacterium | reverse complement strand
ATGATGGCTGTTATGTTAGATTCAACCAATAGTGCGCCATTATCTGGAATAAACAGTACTTACCATTCTAATTTTAATGGTCCTTTAGTTAATAGTGAAACATATACAAGTGGAGTGGATTTTCCAGATAAAAAATATTTTGATGAATATGTTTATAGTACGAGTTATTCAACTTATCAAAGAAGAATATTGGGGGATGCTACTGCTGAATTTGGACCATTTGCAAATGTTACTTATGGACAAATGACTAGACCAATAAGTTCTTGGTTTGCAGATGGAAGTTATTTTGGAGATTCTACAAATCCATGGTTTGATCGTGGTGGAGGACATATCGTAGGTTTAGAAGCGGGAATGTATAACTTCCGACGTGCTTATGGATATAGTGGTGAAACAAATAGTTTCCGTATAGTACTTGCTATATGATAAACCTAAAAGAAATACGAAAGAGTTGTGGATTAAACCAACAAGAGCTAGCGGAAAGATTGGGTATTACACAACAGCAGTATTCAAGATACGAAACAAATACTAACAAAATTTCATTAGATATGTTTTTAAAAATACTTGATATTTGTAATTACAAAATTACCTTACAAAAGAATGATGAAACTGAGAAAAAATAGAAATATGCTTTGTATTTCTATTTTTCATTTTCAAAAATTAATCCTTTATAATATTTCCAAGAAAGTATTCGTAACGCAACACGGTTGATTAAATCTTCAGAAATCGTTCCATTATTCAAAGCGGCTTTTAATTCTGAAAAACTTTGTTCATAATCTGTTGTAATAATCAAATCATTTCCAGCAAGCAATGCCTTAACAGTAGAATTTTTAATACTAGAAGTAGCTCCCATGTAAAGGTCATCTGTAATTATAATACCACTAAAATCCAGGCGATTGCGTAAAATATTATGTATACTAGGAGATAAGGATGCAGGATTAGTATTATCAATACTATTTACGATATTATGACTTACAAGTACTGCTTCTGCACCTGCATTTATACCAGCATCAAAAGGAGGTATATCATTAGTTAAAATACTTTCAAGTGTACGATTATCAACAACACTTCCTGTATGAGTATCAGCATTATTTCCATAACCTGGAAAATGTTTTAACGTATAAGAAACTCCAGTACCTTTACTTGCTTCAATGACTGTTTTAGCATAAGTAGAAGTTAGTGTAGCATTCTCTCCAAAGCTTCTTTCGTACATATAATCACTCGTATTTGTAGAAACGTCTACAACAGGAGCCAAGTTCAAATTTAAACCTAACTTATTCAAAATATCACTTTTTTCTTTTGTATCTTCTGTAATTTTAGGAAATCCGCCTTCCTTATATAATTCTTTTGAAGATTTAAAAGGAGAGGTTACTAAGTTCGGATTACTACTTACACGAACGATTTTACCACCTTCTTCATCTACTGCTGTAAGAAGTGGAATGCTTGCATTTTTCTGCAATGTATTTATCATTTCTTTGACGCTATCACTTGTTTTGTTCTTAAAATCCTGTTCAAAGAAAACAAAACCACTAAAATGATACGTATTCAAATCTTTTAAAGCAACATCTTCCTTATAACGTACAAGTAATAGTTGCCCTAACTTTTCATCTAAAGAAAGAGTTTGCAACTTTTTATATGCAATATCAATATAGTTACTAAAAATACCTTCTTCTAACCATTCTGTAGGAAGCAAGTCATTATCCTCAGTCAAAGTACTGTATTCAATAACTGTATTGTCTTGCAACTCCGTATCTTTATTAAGTAAGCCAGCATAGCGAATCGCAATCGTATCACCAACACTAGCCTTCATATCTTGAATACTAAATGTATAAATTCCCATTTTTTCATCTACAACAGTCACTTTATCATTTTCCATTTTCAAAACAGAAGCCGATAATTCATTCACTACCTCATCTTTTTGGTTTTCCTTTTTATGAGTAAAAAAGAAAAAAATACTTGTAATACCTGCTATTAAAAGCAATAAAATACCAATCATTTTTTTATCCATATCATTCATCCTTCTATTATTATGATATATGTAACTTCTAAAAGAATTATAAGTAGAAAATAAAATATTCGCAACTTTATTTTTAGAAAAAACTATGATATCATTATAAAAGAATAGGGTGACTAGTATGTTTGGAAAAATATTAAAAATTGAAGATAAGTTGATTCAAATCGAAAATACCTCAAAAGTAATTCAAGCGAATGTAATTAATTTTCATGTTATTTTTGAAGAAGCAAGTGAATCAGGAAATAGTGCTAAAATTGTTGGAGAAATTTTAGGAATGAATGAGTCTGTCATTGATATCCTATTAATTGGTGAAATTAGAAATAACGAATTTGTCTCAGGTGTTATCAAATACCCAAGTATGAAAAGTACTTGCCGTGTTGTTTATAAACAAGAATTAGAATTGATTATTGGCTCACAAGATTATACAAAGGAGGATACACTTTTAATTGGTGATTCAGCTTTATATGAGGGGTATAATGTGACTGCTAAAATCAACGAAATTCTAACGCAACATATTGCTATAATCGGAAATTCTGGCTGTGGAAAATCCTGTGGTGTAGCAAGTCTTGTGCAAAATTTATTTTATTATAATAAGAGGTCTCCAAAGAATATTCATATGGTTGTTTTTGATGTATATGGAGAATATTATACTTCTTTAACTAAAATTAATGAAATGCCAGGAATTAATGTGAAATATTATACAACTCGTACAGACATAGAAGAGGCATCTACAGAACTAGTAAGTATTCCAACTTATTTCTTAGAAGTCGATGATTTAGCCTTACTTTTAAACGTTAATGATCACACTTTACTTCCAATACTTGAAAAAACATTACAATATGTTGCCATTTTTAAGGGTGCAGGAGACAATGCTGTAAAATATAAAAATTCTATTATTGCTAAAAGTTTATTGGATACAATTGGTAGCGGAAAAAGTTCTATTGAATTAAGCGACCAAATTATTTCAACTTTAAATAAATTTAATACACCAGAGTTAAATTTAGAAAGTTCAATTGTACAGCCAGGTTATACAAGAACATTGAAACAATGTTTAAATATCGATGCAAATGGAAAAATGGGAGCATTACAATTTATTATTGAATTTTTACAAGGATTCACAACAACTGAAACATTTACTGTAAATCGTGATGAGTTGATTTACAATTTGGAAGATTTATATAATGCTTTAGAATTTGCTTTAATGAGTGAAGGAATGCTAAATAATGCTTCTTTATATGAAAAAGCCAATGAATTACGTGTTCGCTTGCATTCTATTTTAAATAGTCCAGAACGTAAATATTTTGAATATAATAAAAGCTACATTCAAAAAGAGCAATTTGTTAAAAGTATGTTCCTAACTGAAACCAATGAATTCGCTCAGTTACTAAACATGAACTTTAACTATGTGGACGAACGCTTTGCTAAAATCTTAACAAAGATATATATGAAATTATTCTTCAAATTTGAAACATCACTAAAAGAAAGAGCAAGTTTTCCAATTCATATTATTTTAGAAGAAGCACATCGTTATGTCCAAAATGACAATGATATTAATGTGATAGGCTATAACATTTTTGATCGTATTACTAAAGAGGGTAGAAAATACGGACTTATTCTGTGTTTTGTTACTCAAAGACCAAGCGAACTTTCTACAACTTGTTTATCTCAGTGTTCCAATTTTCTTATTTTTAGAATCTTTCATCCAGAAGATTTAAAAATAGTTGTATCCATGTCTAGTAATTTATCAAATCAAGAAATTGAAAAACTAAAAACATTAAGACCAGGAACAGCACTAGTTTTTGGTAGTGCATTCCGTGTTCCATTATTAACCAGATTAAAACTACCGAATCCACTTCCTAAAAGTACAAATGTAAACTTAGAATCTTTATGGTATGAAAACTAAAAAAGTAACATTCATGTTACTTTTTTAGTTGATTGTAGATTTCTTCTATATCTTTTATTTTTTCTTTACTGCTTGGAACAATATGCAAGTGGTAATGCTTAATCTCTTGAGTATCTAAATAATTCGTATTAATACAAAAGCCAGTAGCATTTAACTTTTCTTCCAAAAGCGTCACTATATTTTTCGCAACCATATTGATATGTAAGATGGTTTCACTATCAAGATAGGTAAAATCTTCAAAGTGCTTTTTAGGAATAATCAAAGTATGCCCATTACTTCTTGGATGTATGTCCAAAAAAGCAATTACAACATCATCTTCATACAACTTATAAGCTGGAATTTCACCATTTACAATTTTACAAAATAAACAATCCATTAAAAATCACCTAACAATATAATAACATAAAAAAACTATAATTTTAATTTTCTTTCAAATGAGGATGGAAGAGAATCTAAATATTTGTAAGGATTTTTATTATCAATAGGATGATAAAGGTTTGGTATAAAGCATCAGGCAAACCTTGTTCTTTTAAGTTATAAATAACTTTATGATAATTTAAAATATTTAAATATTCGATATCAAAATTAAATAAGATATCTAAAATTATTTTTATAGGCAATTTCCAAAAATAAAGGTTACACTTTTTTATAAAGTTGGGGTGAC
>CASDHD010000079.1 GCA_949280095.1 uncultured Bacilli bacterium | reverse complement strand
TAGGACTAGTAATATTCCTACTATTGTTATTATTTTCTTTTTCTTTGATTCCATTTTGTCCACCTTCTATTATTAATATAATATCACAATTATTGGATTTTCTTTATATTTTTTTTAACTTAATAAAAATAAAAGGTGGATTTAAACAAATACTATTTTTTTATCCTAACATGCATTTATTTTAATTTTATCAATACGAAATCCCTTTAGCTCTGCTTCCACTTTATGTTCCGTATCTTTGAGATTTAAATAATTTAAGTTTCTTTTAATAAATTCTTTGATGTCCTTCTCTAAAGTTCCAACATTGATATTACTACAAATATTATCACTACAAACTTGAGTAACTTTATCTATCAAATCATTTTCTTTAATATAAGTTAATAAATTTTTAGAATTTAAATCTTTTAATGTTATTTCTTTCATACAATCGTTTAATTTAAAGGCTTGATAGCTATGTATAAACAAAAAAAGAAATAGAAGTGTTAACATTAGTTTTTTCATGCTTACTCACCTACTCTTAGTTTATCCCAAAATTTTTTTTCAAGACTAAAAAAGAAAAGAATTTTAAACCATTTTTTGGTAATTCTTTTCTTTTAATCTAAGTACATAACGTCTATATCAACTGCACCTTTAATCCCATCCACTTTACCGTCGCTACACATTTGCCAATATTTGTAGTCACCTTTATAGCTCGTTTGGTTTGTATAATGTGCAAGCCATGTATCGTATTTTGTTGGAAACCATAAGCGTTCTAAGAAATTCTTACTGCTGTATAAAAGTCCATCATATCCTGCTTCACTTAATGTACCAAGAAATGTTTCTGCCATAGCGGTGAGTCCAAAAAAGCTTAAATTATACTCATTGAAAGTGTCCCAGTTTTCCCAGTCATAAGCAATAGGTAAAGTTACATGATAATCCTTAATTTGGTCAATAACCCATTTTGCTTCTTCTTGGGCTTTTTCGTTAGAATTTGCATAAGAATAAAAATAAATTCCCACATCTATATTTCTTTTATTGGCTTCCGTAATATTTTGAGTAAAATATTGATCTACAAAATATTCGCCATTACGTCCTCTTGTCCCACCAACACGAATAATAATAAATTCTACTCCAGCTTGCTGGATAGCATCAAAGTCGATTTCTCCTTGCCAACTAGAAACATCAATTCCGATTTTAGTTTTGTCTGTTTTATAATCTCTTATGATATCTTCAAATGCGGTATAACTTGGCGCCGTAGCAGAAGAGGATCCATTATTCTTTTTAGGTTCTACAACATTTAAGTTAAATTTTTGTTCTGTTTTATTTCCACTTGCGTCCTCCGCTTTAAATACTAGAGGATATACTCCTGCTTCGTTATAATCATATTCTCCTTCAATCGTACACTTTGGATTATTATCAATATTATCTCCACATAAAATTTTGTTTGTTAAATCGACATCATTTCCTTTTGTAATGGTATAACTTCCACTAAGCCAAATGACTGGAGCAGTTTTGTCCACAACTTCGATATCATAGGAATAAGAAACTTTAATATTGTCATCGTTTTTAAATCGAAATGAAATATTTTTTGTTCCTAAGGTCGTTGCTTCAATCTCATAATCGTCAAGAATTGTTCCGTTAATACTTGTAATAAAATCCGATACTTTTTTCTTATCTGCAAAATTAATAGTTAAATCTTCAACAAGAGTAACCTCAATCTTAGCTGTTTTTATACGAATATATTGTACAAGAGAAACTATACCTATTACTAAAGCAATGCCAATAAGAATGGTTATTATGACTAGAATCACAATTTTTTTATTTTTTTTCATAACTCACACACACTTTCTTTATAATAAACCTTATGTATTAAAATCGAAATAAATATTTAAATAAAACTTGGTATACTTCTGGTCTATCCACAGTTTCATTTTGAGAAATCATTCTTTGAATATCATTTAGGTCAACAAATTTTACATCCTGTACTTCGTCCTCTTGAAAATGTAAAGTTTTATCATCTAAACCTGTTGTTCTTAAAATAAAAAAGTCATAAAACTGTCTTTCAATAAAATTTTCTTTAAATACTTGCTCTTTACGAAATGAATACATGTAACGAAAATCCTTTATTTCCGTTCGATAGCCTAACATTACGCATACTTCTTCATTTATTTCTCTTGCTGCTGCAGATAAAGAATCTTGTCCTGCAGATATATGCCCAGCTACTGAAATGTCCCACATCCCTGCATTTTTTTCTTTTTTTTCACTTCTTTGTTTAAAAGAATTTGATTGTTTTCATTTATAATTGCTACTACAATAGCACGATGCCATAATCCTTTTTTGTGAATTTCACTTCTAGGAAGCACTTCTCCTGTTAAAACTCCATTTTCATCCAAAACATCTATTAATTCCTCTTTCATAATTTGTTTCTCCTCGTATATAAATATATTATCATAAATTATTCAATTTCAAGAAAAAAATGCGCATTTAAGCACATTAACGAGTACGAATATCTCCACTTGTTGTTCTTATTGTAAGAGTTTGTGAAGATTTTTGGTTATTATTACTTACATTTACATCTCCGCTTGTGGTACTTGTTTCAATAAATACATCCGATATTTCATTTATTAAAACATCACCACTTACTGTTTTTATATGTGAGTTTTCTTTTATTTCAAAAGAATTTATTTTAATGTCTCCTGAAACTGACTTTGCTTCGATACTATTTTCAATTTTATCCACATTTATGCTGCCACTTGTTGTTCCTACTTCTAATTTATTTGCTTTTGTAACAAGAATATCTCCACTTGTTGTAGTGATTTTGGCATCCTTTATTTCTTCTGTTTTTATATCACCACTTGTCGTTTTTATTTCTACGTTGGCTTGGTTAGAAGATATTTCAACATTTCCAGATATTGTTTTTATATTTAAATTTAATTTTTTATTTTTAGGGATATAAACGATGATTTCAGTTTTTTGAAAGCAAAATCCAAAACAAAATATTTTTCCTTTTTTAGAAATGTTTAAAGATTCCCCATCTATTGTACTTTCTGCATTTTCTTTTTCACTTCCGTAGATAAGTACATGAATTTGTTCATCTTCTGCTTCTTTTATGTAAATGTCAGCAGAAACAGCTTCTATATTTATATTTTTTATGTCTTTTTCATAAGTTTGATCTAACAGTAGAACAGATTGTCCAGAAAAATCCCAAAAAGGATTTTTATTATTTATTAAAGCATAGATCATAAAAGAAGTAACTAAAATAGCAAGTATTAGTAAAATAATAATCATTACAATTTTCATTGATTTATTCATTTCCTTTTCCTTTCATTCCAAGTAATAAGTGGATAATTTCTATAATTAAAGCATAGATAATCCATACTATCCAAGTAATATGCCAAGCTCTGGTTATAAAACTTATAAATAAGTAAATGCAAGTAAATAAAAGAGCAACAATTCCGTCATATTTTTCTAATTCTTTTTGTCTTTGTTTTTCTTTTGTTTCTTCTTTTTTTGGTAAACTAACAAAATGGTAAACTAAAATAACAGTGGCAATTGCACAGATAAATAAGAAAACTCCAACCGCTATATTTTCATTTAACCATAAAATGGACGTTGAAATTATAATCCAAATTACTGCAATGAAATATAAAAATACACTTATACTAATAATTAAGCCTGTTTTCTTTTTTAAATCTAGTTCACTATTACTAAGATTTGTAATTGGCTCTTGTTTTCTTTCTTCCCTTCCAAAAAGTACATCTGTTGTAATTCCATAAAGTTCACAAATTGGAATAATTTTGTCAAAATCTGGTTGGCTTTGATTAGTCTCCCACTTTGATATTGTTTGTCTGGTTACATTTAATTTTTCTGCTGCTTCTTCTTGACTAATCTTTTTTTGTTTTCTAAATTCGTATAAACGATTCCCTAAATCCATAAAAACTCCTCTTTTCTGTTTTAAGTATACATTATTTTTTGGTTGCATTCTATCAAATTCGGTTTGCAATAGCGCAACTGAAGTTAACATTTTTGGATTTTATTCCACTATTTATAGAATTGTTAGCCAATTTATTCTATATTGTTATTCTATAATTAATATTTTATCCAGAAACTCCTCTTAATTATTTTCTTATATATCAATCAATAAATTAATTTCTTCTTTAGTAGGCAACTTGCTTTGGATTTCTTTATTAGACCTGTCCAGAAGGCTATTAAGAATTCTTTAGGTTATAAATACCACACATAATTTGAAGTTTTTCTTCATATCTATTTTGTCTATTTCTATAGGTTTCTTTCATAATCCTAAAAATTTTTAATTCTCGATTTACATGTTCTATAGTAATTCTTTTTTGAGAGAGTTTTTTATTGAACTCTTTTTCTTCTTCAGTTAATTTATGCAATTTACTTTTCTTTATCGGTATTATTGCTTTAGATAATTCTTTTTGAATTCCTTGATAGCCGCTATCAAATTTTCCTCCTATTTTCATTTCTTCTAATGTTGGTAAAATATCACTTTCTTGTATCATTTTAAAGTCATGGGTTGTTCCATTCGTATTATAAACTACTCCGCTACATAGATAACGGAGTTTTAAAAGGTATCATCACGTAAA
>CASDHD010000078.1 GCA_949280095.1 uncultured Bacilli bacterium | reverse complement strand
ATTGTTTGGAAGGGCTTTTCTTTCTAAAACCGCATGGAAAAGGTTCAAAAACTTAATAAGTTGCCTTAACAGCGAGTCTTATAAATAAAGGAGGTAGGAAATGAAAGCTATATTTACGACAGGTGGAAAACAATACTATGTAGCAGAAGGTGATGTAATTTACGTTGAAAAACTAGACGTAGAAGCAGGCAAAGAAGTAACTTTTACAGATGTTTTATTTGTAGATGGTAAAGCAGGAACACCATTTGTTAAAGGTGCAAAAGTAGTATGTAATGTTGAAAAACATGGGCGTCAAAAAAAGATTGTTGTTTTCAAATATAAACCTAAAAAGAAATATCGTAATAAACAAGGACATAGACAACCTTATACAAAGTTAGTTGTTAAAAAAATTGAAGTTAAATAATGATAAAAGTAAGTATTTATAAAAATAACAAGAAAGAGATAGAACGTATTTCTATAAGTGGACATTCTGGTTATGCAGAAATAGGCAAAGACATTGTTTGTGCTGCTGTATCCAGTGTTGTAACAACAAGCATTAATGCTATTTTGTCTTTTGAAGAAACAATTGATGTAAAAGACGATGGTAATATTTTAGAAATTCAAATTTTAAAACAGGATAAGATTACAAACACCTTACTAAGAAATATGTTAAATCTTTTAAAAGAAATAGAAAAAGAATACAAAAAAAATATAAAAATGGAAGGAGAATAGCGGATGTTAAAGTTTGCATTTAATATACAACGTTTTGCCCATATTAAAGCTCAAGGTTCTACAAAGAACGGTCGAGATAGCGCAGGAAGACGTCTTGGTGCTAAAGCGAGTGATGGCGAATTTGTAAGTGCAGGTTCTATTATTTATCGCCAAAGAGGTACAAAAATATATCCTGGAACAAACGTTGGAATGGGTAAAGACCACACTTTATTTGCAAAAATAGATGGTGTTGTTAAATTTGAAAGACTAGGAAGAGATAAAAAGAAAGCAAGCGTTTACGAAAAGTAGGCGCTTTTTTAATGTTTTAGAGTCTTTAGTGCAACTTTAACCATTGATAAAGTTAGCAAACCAAAACGGAAAGTAAATAGAATACTGCAATGTTAAGAAGATAAATAGACTTTTTACCTATAATTTGGTAAAATAAAAAACAGAAAAGAGGCGTTAACAATGCGATACAATGTTGTAAAAGGTGCAAAACACATTATAGAAGATAGTGAATATGTCGTTAAAAATCCAAACAAATATAAAAATCACTGGAACCAAGTATTTGGAAACAATAATCCAATTTGCCTAGAACTTGGTATGGGAAGAGGAGTTTTTATTATTGAAATGGCAATAGCCAACCCCAATAAAAATTTTATTGGATTAGAAATAGATGGCTCTCAAACTGCTACTGCGGTAAAAAATATTGGAACGAAAAAATTAAAGAACTTGAAAATGATTTGCGCCGATGCAAATAATATCGCAGAATTTTTTGGTCGTGAGATTGATACGATTTATTTAACATTTTCAGAACCTTGGCCTAAAAAACAAGATGAGAAAAAAAGATTTACTTCTATGAACTACTTGAAATTATACGACCGTATTTTTAAGAAAAATAAACATATCATTTTAAAAACGGACAATAAAATTCTATTTGCCTCTTCTTTAGAAAATTTAAGCAAATACTGGTATTCATTTGAACGTGTGAGCATGGATTTACATCATGATGAAAGAAAAATACCGAATTTAATGACTGATTTTGAGGTACAATATTACAAAGAACAGCGTCCAATTTATTATGTGGATGCTAGTTTCAAAGGATAAAAAGTGAGGAAAAAATATGACAGGAATACCAAACATGTCTAATATGTTTGAATTTTATAAAAATCAAGAGACTATAAGACTACTACAAATTTATTTAGAAATCATAAAAAGACATAAAGAAAAGTTTTTTTGGAGATCTTATTCCAATTACTAACGAAAAAGATTGGATAGCATTTCGTAATGAAGTCATAAGTTTGGCTGATAATTTAAATGTGTTAGTAGAAAAAGCGAGAAATGCAAATATTGCCTTTAATGTGGGTGAAGTAGAAGGTATCTCAAATTATATAAATACTTTAGTTAATATCATTGCTTTAGTAGAAATGCGAAATATAGTTCCTATGAAAGAGGAAGAGCAAACTGATATCTATAAGAATATGAAAATAATGAGTGAATATAATTCCGTTGTCGTATCTATAGAATGTATAAAGAAACAAACAAAACAAAAACATCAAAAAGAACAACTTAAACAACTCGTAGCAAGAAAAGAAAGTTTAGAAGAAGATTATAGAATGGCTTATACATTTTTTGATGAAAGTATTCAAGAAGAGCAATCAAGAGCTGTATAAAAACTAGTTTAAAGATGACTTGCATATTAAAATAGAAATACAAAGAGGTGAATGCTATGTTTGTAGATGAGACCATAATTAAATTAATTGCTGGAAAAGGTGGAGACGGATGTACCTCTTTTCGCCGTGAAAAGTATGTACCTATGGGAGGACCAGATGGCGGAAACGGTGGAAAAGGTGGAGACATCATTTTTGAAGTAGACAAAGGCTTAAAAACATTAATTGACCTACGTTACAAAAAAATCATTAAAGCAGACAAAGGAGTTAATGGTAAAGGAAGTACTAGGAATGGTGCAAATGCCGAAGATATTATTATTAAAGTTCCAGAAGGAACGACAATCTATGATGCGGATACTAATTTAGTCATAGCCGATTTAACCAAAGACAAAGAGAGTATTATCGTTGCACATGGAGGTCGTGGTGGTCGCGGGAATAAAGCCTTTGCTACTCATAGTGAACCAGCCCCTAAATTTAGCGAATTAGGAGCTCCTGGTGAAGAAAAACTTATTAAATGTGAATTAAAAGTGATGGCGGATGTAGGGCTAATAGGAATGCCAAGTGTCGGAAAAAGTACGATTTTAAGTTTAATTAGTGCTTCAAAACCTAAAATTGGCGCCTATCATTTTACAACTTTAAATCCTAATTTAGGTGTAGTAAATTTACAAGATGGCAGAAATTTTGTAATGGCAGATCTACCTGGTCTTATAGAAGGAGCAAGTAGTGGTGCAGGATTAGGACATAAATTTTTGCGTCATGCCATGCGTACTAAAATACTTGCCCATGTTATTGATATGGGCGCTTTTGAAGGGCGAAATCCAATAGAGGATTATAAAAAAATACGTAACGAAATTGAGAGTTATAGCGAAAAATTGAACAACAAAAAAGAAATTGTAATCGCTAATAAAATGGATTTAGAAGGGGCTGAAAAAAACTTAAAAGAATTTAAAAATGTTTATCCCGATTTACCCGTATTTGAAATTAGTGCTTTACATCATACAGGATTTGATGATTTGCTTTTCTTTCTCGCCGATACATTAGATACTTTAGAAGAAGAAAACTTATACCAGGAAGAAGAATATGAAAGTTATATTGTTTATAAATTTCAAAACGAACGCCCCTTTACCATTCGCAATGATGAAGGCGTATGGGTATTAGAAGGCAAAGAAATAGAAGATTTATTTAAAATGACAAGATTTACCGAAGATGAAGCAGTACTTCGTTTTGCAAGAAAACTAAAAGGAATGGGTGTAGAAGAAGAACTAGAACGTCTTGGTGCTAAACGTGGTGATGAGGTTCAAATTTTAGACTATATTTTTGAATTTAAAGAATAAAGAGGAATTGATAGAATGAACACAATTGATTTCCTGTTTGAATTACAAAAGAAACATACTTTCTATAAAAATGGCCTAGATGATTTAGAAACTTTTATTGATGTCTTCGATAATGTTTCTACCTCATTGATTGAAGAAACATTTACCAAAAAATTGAATTTGCATATTGATGAATTTTTGCAACAATTACAAGAAGATTTAGAACATGCAAGTGAAGAAGAAATGATAAAGCTTGCTAACATTATGGAGACATATATCTACGCCAAACGTAATAGACTAGTAGACACCATAAAAATAGGAATTTATCATTACGCTGTTCGACATCCTAAATTTGATACACAAAAATTTTTTAAAGCTTTTATAGTAGGACTTGTTTGTGATATAAAAAAAGACTTGTATTCGGATATAGGAATTACTTTTAATGAAAACGCCCAAGATAAATATACACTTGCAGTAACGCAGAGTGGCTATGTCAATGAAAAAGAGAAACATCATTTAATTATTTATCCTAATAACTTTAAAAAGCAATGGGAAAATAGAATATTTGAAATCCTTAGAACAGTTTACCATGAAGAGTTTCACATGCTTGTTGATGAAATGCAAATCAATCCAGATTGTTTTAAATTAGAAATATTAGATTACCAAAAAACAGAAAGTTTTCGAAGAATAACTAAAAACAAATATTTTTATCAAAACAATTATGACTTTATCCATGAAGAAACACAGGCAGAAATTTTCGGCTCGATAAAAGCCTATGAAAAGATAAAAGAGCTAAACCCTTATTTTTCTTTTGCGAAAATTAGCATTGCAAAATATGAATCTCTTTTATGGACAACGAAAGAACAATTCGCGACTATTTATAAAATTGGTTTTTTTGAAAAGGTAAATCAAAAAAAGTTTATAGATGAACAACTGGATCAGTTACTTCCAAAAAATTCGGATTTTGTTTTTGGAATGATGAAAAGAATTTATGATGAAGAAGGTTATAGAAAATCGTTTAAAATTCTTGCAGAAGACTTTAAAACTATTATAAGCGAAAATAAAAATAAACATTTTGCGAAACTAACAAATTAAATTTAAATTGTAAATAGAGCAAATAAAAAGAGCACGGAAAGTAAAAGAATATCTTCGGTTTCTATATCTTTCAGAAAGTATTCTAAAAATTTTTAGGGTCGATTTTGATTAGGAAATCCCGAATGGAAATCCCGTTTTTGCAAATAGGTA
>CASDHD010000077.1 GCA_949280095.1 uncultured Bacilli bacterium | reverse complement strand
ATCGAGATGTAAGACTTCGTGAGTACATAAGTGAAGAAGAAGATAGAAGAAAATGCTTTAACTCAGAGATTTCCATTGCTAGAAGAGAAGGATTAGAAGAAGGAAAGAATAAACAAGCAATCGAAACAGCGAAGAAAATGCTCGAAATCCCCACAATTACAATAGAGCAAATATCTGAATGTACCACTCTCTCTACAGAAGAAATAAAAGCTTTAAGAGAAAATTAGAGTAAAATCTAATTTTTTTGTGACCAAAAAAAGGAAATTGCAAATTTACGTTTAATAATATAAGTAGGAGGTGATAATAACATGTATTTTTTAGAAAAATATTTACCTTATAAAGCTCTTATTTTTATAGCAACTTTTTTATGTGTTACAAATGTTTTTACTGTTGTTTATTTTTTAAATACAAATGAACAAGAGCCGTGTATTTGTGAAGATTGTTCTATCGTTTCTTCTGAAGCCGAGGAAACACAAGAAATAGAGAAAATTAAGGTAGATATAAAAGGATATGTAAAAAAGCCTGGTGTTTATGAACTCGATTCAGGTACGATTATTAATGATTTAATTAAACTTGCGGGAGGCTTAAAAACGAATGGTACAACAGATAATATTAATTTAAGTAAAAAACTTAATAATGAGGATATGATTGTTGTTTTATCAAAAAGTGAGTTGAAAAAGCAAAGTACTGTAACTTCTAGTACAAATACTAAAACATCTTCAAGTACCAATAGTAATCTTAGTGATTCCTCTACAACTTTGGAAACTACTAATAAAAAAATATCGTTAAATACAGCTACGAAAGAAGAACTTATGACTTTAAGTGGCATAGGAGAAGCAAAGGCTGATAGTATCATTGAATATCGCTTGAAAACACCTTTTCAGGATATTACAGAAATTATGAATATTTCTGGTATTGGAGAATCCGTTTATGAAAAAATTAAAGATAATATTACAGTCTAATACTTTTTATCTTTTTTTGTTTCTTTTTCTTAGTGGATATATTGTTTTTTTTACATGCATTAAACGATATAAAACACAACTACCAGATACTACGAGTGAAATTGTTGGTATTCTAACTTCTTATACAATTGACGGTGATAAGTTAAGTATGATTTTGGAAGCGGAGGAAAAAATAAGTGCTACTTATTATATACAAAGTGAAGACGAAAAAAACACCTTAGAAAACGAGCTGAAATTGGGCTTAAAACTTAAATTAGTGGGAAATCAAAAAGAGGTGATTGGGATGACAATTCCTAATACTTTTGATTATCAAAAATATTTGTATAACCAACATATTTATTTTTGCTTTAATGTGACAAAGTTAGAAATTCAAAATCAAAATTTAAGTTTTTTCTATATGATAAAAAATAAAATAGAAAAAAGGATTCAAAAATTAGGAAATGACTCCTATTTAAGGGCTTTTGTTCTAGGAGATAAAACTTTAATTGATCAAGAGCAATATGAAAATATTATGAAGAATGGAATCAGTCATTTATTTGCATTATCAGGTATGCATTTGTCTTTTATCTATATGTTTTTAAATAAATTTTTTGGTAAAGTCAAATTAAAAAAAGTTTTTATTTATAGCCTTTTGTTTTTGTATCTTTTTATTACAGGGTTTTCAGTTTCCTTTTTTCGAGCAATTTTGTTTCTTTTACTTTTAGATATTAATAAGAAATATGATTTACGGCTTTCTAGAGTAAAAGTTCTTTTTTTAACAGCATTTATTATTCTTTCCTTAGATCCGTTTTACATCTATCAAGTAGGTTTTTGGTATACTTTTGTTGTTACTTTTTCTTTACTTTTTTGCAGTGAAAACATTAATAATCATGGTAAGCTAGTACAAATTATATTGGTGAGTGTGATTACTTTTTTCTTTAGTCTACCGATTTCGATTTATGTAAATTATGAAATAAATTTCGCAGCTATTTTTAATAACATTGTATTAGTGCCTTTTATTAGTACGATAATATTTCCTTTGGCTTTGCTTTCTTTTTTATGCTCTTTTTTCTTACCAGTTTTTCAATTTTTCATCTTAGTTCTTGAAAAAATGAACTTATTTTTTGCCGATTTTGCTATGCCCATTGTATTTGGTAAAATTTCTATTATAGAAATTCTTATTTATTATACTTTTCTTATGCTAGGGCTTAAACTTCGTGCTAAAAAATTTTTTGCTTTTCTTTTTCTTCTTTTAGTATTCTTCTATCATAAGAATTTATTTGTCATGGATTACCATGTATATTTTTTAGATGTAGGACAGGGGGACGCGGCTTTGTTTGTTTCACCACAAAATAAAGAGGTAATAATGATTGATACTGGTGGAAATGTTACATATCCTAAAAAAGATTTTCAAAAAAGAAATAAAGAGTTTAATCTAGCAGACAATATCGTTTTGTTTTTGAAAAGTATTCGAGTAAGGAAAATAGATTTATTGTTGATTACACACGGAGATAAGGATCATTTAGGTTATGCAAGTACAATTGGAGAGTCGATACCTTTTAAAAATATTATGATAAACGAGGGTGAAATAAATAACGAAGAAGAAAAATTATTAAAATGTTTTAAAAGAGCTGATAATTATCAAGCAAGAGAATTTGATTTTGAAACGTATTTTTTAGGGCATTTCGATAATGAAAATGATAATAGTATCATAACAAAAGTTAAAATTCACTCGCATACATTTTTATTAATGGGTGATGCTTCTAGTAAGGTAGAAACGGAGTTGATGAAACAAAAAGATGTTTCTTCTTACTTTCTAAAATTGGGGCATCATGGATCTAATACAAGTTCGTCGTTTGCTTTTTTAAAAGCAGTAACTCCTAAATATGCTATAGTTTCTGCAGGAAGAAATAATCGGTATCATCATCCATCTAAAGAAACAATAGATAATTTGAGAAAATTAAATATTCCTATTTTGAACACACAAGAGATGGGAACTATTCAAATAAAAATCGGAAAAAGAAATTTTCACATAAAAAAAACATTAGCATAAAATAAAGTACACTACGGTAGTGTTTTATATAGATGAAGAAGAAAAGTTTCTTCTTTTTTCTTTTGTTGCTTATGGACAGAATAAAAAGGAATTTGATATACTAAATAGTAAGAGATAGGAGTTCTTTTATGTATTTGATTTATGGTGAAAGCTACCGCTTGATAGAGGAAGAAATTACAAAAATAATTGGGGACGAAACAAATGTGATAACGATGGATTTAAGCATTTCTTCTTTAGAAGATGTCATTCAAGAAGCTACTTATGTTTCCATGTTTCAAGAAAGAAAATTCTTAATTGTGCGCAATGCTACTTTTTTCGGTAGTGTAAAATCTAAAGAAGAGGATTTAGAATTGTTGTTAAAGTATATCGAAAACCCTGTTTCTCTTACGACAATCATTTTTACTCTTTATGAAAGAATAGATGCAAGAAAAAAGGTTTATAAGGAATTTGCAAAGAAATATAAAGTCATTTCCGTAAGTGAAATTTCCTTGCAAGACTTAATGATTAAAGCTCGTGATTATTGTTTTAAAAGCAAGTTTAAAATAGATCAAATAACACTACAGTACATTTTTAATTCATGTGGGAACCATTACGATTTGGTTTATAATGAATTAAATAAAATCTTCTTGTATTATAATGAACCGCAATCTATTTTGCTTGAAGATGTAAAAGAAATTGTAGCAAGTACTTTGATAGACAATAATTTTAAATTTGTAGATGCAGTAGTGAATCAAAATCCCAAAATGGCTTTAAAAATATTGGAAGATTTGTATACTTTAAAGGTAGATCCGATTGCTCTTATGATGCTACTTGCTAGAGAGTACCGTTTGATATTAAGTGTTAAGCTTCTTATGGAAAATGGATATAGAAAAAATGAAGTTTGTAAAGAACTTGGTATGCAAGATTGGCAAATTACGAAATTACAAAAAGAAAGTACAAATTATTATGAAGAAAATTTATGCTTATACTTAAAAAAACTGAGTATTATGGATTATAAAATTAAGAGTGGCAATGGCGATAAATATCTAGAGTTTAAGAACTTTTTGTTAGAAATTTTCTAGTGGTAGATTTCTTAAAAATATAAAAAGCACAAAAAGTGTTCAATACGAACACTTTTTGTGCTATACTAAATTTGTAAATAATAAAGTGAGGTATAGTAATGTCAGTAGGAAATGAAAATCATTCGTTATTAGAAAGGAAATTGAATGAAGATAAGAATAATAAAAAAACTTTAGGAAAGACCGAGAAAAAAATTTTAATAGTAGCAGGAATATTATTATGTGTTGCTTTAATTGTAGGAGTAAGTTACGCATGGTGGAGTTATACAACAACACAAAAAACAACCAATATTATTAAAAGTGATTGTTTAAAATTGGAATTAGTGGATGAAACAAGTGCTATTCAGCTTGAAAAAAGTTATCCATTAACAGATACTGAAGCTAATTATCTAACACCATATACATTTACTATTAAAAATATTTGCAATACAAATGTTCTTTATGGTGTTGAATTGGATATTATGGATGTAAAAGATACTGAAGGAAATGATATACGTTTAAATAGCGAATATATCGCTATGTCCTTTAATGGAGAAAAAAAGAAAATACTAAACACTTTAGAAAGTGTAGAACCAAATTATAATGAAAATGAATATACACCTGTGGAAGCACGTAAACTTGTAAGTGGGTTATTGCTTGCAAACGAAAGTCAAAGTTACAGTATTAAATTATGGATAGATCAACATGTTACTTCTGATGATGATGCGATGAATAAAGAATTTATTAGTAAAATTGTTGTAACGGCTAGTTTAAGTCAAATTACAGAATATCAAGAGAGTATCTTAAATGGAGCATACCCAGTACTAAGAGATAACTTAATACCAGTTGAAATTGATGATACAGGAAAAGTCACCAAAGCAGATATCACCAAAGAATGGTATAGTTATGAAAATAAGAGATGGGCAAATGCAGTTATCCTTTTAGATAAAACCATTGAATATCAAGATAACGAAGAAATACCAGAAAGTAATATCGAAAGTTACTTTGTCTGGATACCAAAATACTCTTATGAGTTATGGGACT
>CASDHD010000076.1 GCA_949280095.1 uncultured Bacilli bacterium | reverse complement strand
GGTAAATAGGAGGATATTATGGCAAGAATTAAAAATATTGAATTACCAAACGAAAAACACGTTTGTATAGGACTAACTGCTATCTATGGAATAGGTAGAAGTCTAGCAAAAACTTTATGTGACGAGGCAAAAGTTGACCCTACTAAAAAGATTAAAGACTTAACTGACGCAGAAATTGCAGCATTGCGTAAAGAAATAGACAAATACGATGTAGAAGGAGACTTACGTCGTGATGTACAAATGTCTATTAAAAATAAAATGGAAATCAATTGCTACCAAGGTATTAGACATAAAAAAGGATTACCTGTAAGAGGACAAAGAACTAGTAGAAATGCTCGTACTCGTAAGGGTAAAGGTAAAGTAGTAGCAAATAAGAAAAAAGTAGGTAAATAGGAGGTAAATCATGGCATATAACAGAAGAAAAAGAAAAGTTAAGAAAAATATTCCTGAAGCCGTTGCTCACATTCAATGTACATATAACAACACCATTGTAACCATTGCTGAAAAAGATGGAAACGTAATTAGTTGGGCATCTTCTGGAACAATCGGATACAAAGGAAGTAAAAAGAAAACTCCATATGCTGCTGGAATGGCTGCTGAGGCTGCTGCAAAATCTGCAATGGATACTGCAGGAGTTAAAAAAGTGGATGTAATAGTTATGGGTCTTGGTTCAGGAAAAGATACTGCAATCCGTTCATTACAAGCTGCAGGACTTGAAATTACAAGTATTGATGATGGAACTCCAGTACCTCACAATGGTTGCCGTCCACCAAAACGTCCTAGAAATTAATGTACGAAAGGAAGAATTATAAATGATTAAATTTGAAAAACCAGAATACAAAATAACAGAATATGCATCAGATTCTCATTATGGAGAATTCGTACTAGAACCTTTAGAAAGAGGATTTGGAACTACAATAGGAAATGCTCTTAGAAGAGTAATGTTATCTAGTTTACCTGGATGTGCATTTACAAGTGTTAAAATTGAAGGTGTTCTTCATGAATTCCAAAAAATTGAAGGTGTTTATGAAGATGTTACTAGTATCATTTTAGCTCTTAAAAGTGTGGTTCTTAAAAATCATACCGAAGAAAACAAAGTAGTACACTTATCTAAATCAACACCTGGACCAGTATTAGCTGGAGACATTGAAGTAGATGCTGATTTAGAAATCATCAACAAAGATTTAGTAATTTGTAACCTTGTTGAAGGTGGAAAAATTGAAATGGAATTAACTGTTTCTAATGGAAAAGGTTATGTAGATTCAAAAGAAAATCAAACTCTATTAGACAGTAAAAAAGTTGGAGTTATTGCGATTGACTCTTTATATTCCCCAGTAGAAAAGGTTGCTTATGAAACAGAGAGTGCTCGTGTTGGACATAGTGAAAACTATGATAAATTGATTATGAAGATCAATACAAATGGAAGCATCACTCCAGAAGAAGCAATGGCATTATCTGCAAAAATCTTAATTGAACATTTTAATATTGTAGCAGATTTAAATGCAATTAGTGATATTTCAGGATTAATGGCTGAAAAGAAAGTGGATACAATTACAAAGACACTTGAAACACCAATTGAAGAAATTGAGTTCTCAGTAAGAGCATATAACTGTTTAAAAAGAGCTGGTATTCATACCGTTCAAGATTTAATTTCTAAAAGAGAAGTGGAAGTTACTAAAATCCGTAACTTAGGTAAAAAGTCTTTAAAAGAAGTTTTAGACAAAGTTGTGGAAATGGGACTTAAATTCCACGAGTAAGGAGGATTAACATGGCTTATAGAAAATTTGGAAGAGAAACAAGACAAAGACATAGTATCTTTGCTGGGCTTACCGTAGACGTAATTATGAATGAAGGAATAACAACTACAGAAGCAAAAGCCAAAGAAGTAAGAAAATTTGTAGATAAAATGATTACTTATGGTAAACGTGGTACTTTAGTATCTCGTAGAAAAGCACTAGCATTTGTTTATAACAATAAAGAATGTGTAGACAAAGTATTTAATGAACTTGCGAGTAGGTATGAAACACGTAATGGTGGTTATACAAGAATTATCAAATTAAAAGAAAGAATCGGAGACGATGCTTTAACAGTAAGAATAGAATTAGTTTAGAAATAGACTAATTTTTTTTGTAAAAATTTTATTATTGCATAAGTAAAAGAAGAATCAACACAAATCTTTAATAATCTAGGATTAAATATAAGTACAGCAATCAATATGTTTTTAAAAAGAGTAATTTACGAAAGAGGCATACCTTTTGAGATTAAAGAACCAAAACCAAGTAAAGAACTTTTAGAAGCATTAGAAGAAGGCAAACAAATTATAGAAGATATTAAAAGTGGAAAAAGAACAGGATACACAGATGTGCATCAAATGTTTCAAGATATTTTAAAAGAGGAAGATTGATTTATGAAAAAATACATCGTGGATACGACAACTAAGTTTAAAAAACAATTAAGAAAGGTTTCGAAACAAGGAAAAGATTTAAAAAAATTAGAAGATATAGTCATTAAAATTTCTAATGGTGAAAAATAGATAAAAAGTATAAAGACCATGCTTTAATAGATAATAAAGAATACAAAATACTCGAGAATGTCATATAGAACCAGATTGGTTATTGATTTATCAAATTAAAGAAAATGAACTTATCCTATTGCTATTTGAAACAGGAAGCCATAGTGAATTGTTTGGTAAATAACTATTTAAAATAATGAAAAAAATATCAATTTATAAAAAGTTTTTTCACTTGAGTGAAAAAACTCTAAAAAGAGAAATAGAATCTTTAGAAAATATAAAAGATAATTATCCAAAATATATAATTACACTTGATTATGATAAGGCAAATTATAACGGTATCAAACAAATTAGTGCAATCGACTTTTTGTTAGGTCGAGAAAAAATTTAAACAATAAAAAATTAGAGTAAAAAATATTCTAATTTTTTTCAACTTTTGTATAAATTTCATATATTTCAAACATGATAAACATAGAATTGATTAGGAGGAAATTATGTTTGATAATTATGGAATTGAAATAGCACAAGTATTTAAAAAAGCAGAAAAACTACGTAAAACATTAAAACACCCATATGTAGGAAGTGAGCATTTATTGCTTGCTATCTTAGATAGTGAGAACATTGTAAGTAAAAAACTAAAACTATATGGACTAACCTATGAAATTTTTAAAAGTGAACTAATTAATATTGTAGGAAAATCAAACAAGGATACTGATTTTGTATTATATACACCTCTCTTGAAAAGAATTATTGAAAGCGCCAACAATGATGCAGCTGAAAACAACGATGGTAAAGTAACAGAAAGACATCTTTTTATTGCCATGTTAGAAGAAGGCGAAGGCATTGCCATTCGTATTATGCTAGGTTTAGACATTGACTTAGATGGAATTTATGAAGAATTAAAATTTAATCTAGTTGGTAATAAAAATGAAAAATTAGAAATCATGGAAATTGGCAATAATTTAAATAAAACAGTTGATGAATCGGAAACTGTAATTGGAAGAGACGAAGAAATAGCTTCAGTCATCGAAGCTCTATTACGCAAGAAAAAAAGCAATCCGCTACTAATTGGAAAAGCTGGAGTGGGAAAAACAGCCATTGTAGAAGAATTAGTCCGTAGAATAAAACATGGTCTAGTTCCTCAAGAGTTACTCGGAAAAACGATTGTTATGCTTGAAATGGGTGCTTTAGTTTCTGGAACAAAATATCGCGGCGAATTTGAAGAACGTCTGACAAAAATTATCAAAGAAGTTATAGAAAATCAAAATATTATTTTATTTATTGATGAAATTCATACTATGATGAATGCTGGTGGAGCAGAAGGTGCCATCAATGCAGCTGATATCTTAAAGCCTTATTTAGCTAGAGGAGAAATCAAATGTATTGGAGCAACCACCCTTGAAGAATACTACAACTCGATTTATAAAGATAAAGCCTTAGAAAGACGCTTTTTTGCTATTCAAGTGAAAGAACCAGATATTGAAAAAACAAAAGAAATTTTACTCGGTGTTAAAGAAGAATATGAGCGTCATCACAAACTTTCTATAAGCGAAGAAAATATCAAAGAAATTGTTTTCTATGCAGACAAATATATCAAAACCAAAAGTAATCCTGACAAATCTATAGATTTACTAGATATGATTTGCGCTAGTAAAAAAGTAAAAGGAATCTCTTATTTAGAACTAGAGAAATTAAACAAAAAATTAGAAGAACTAAAAGCTGAAAAGAAAAATGCAATTAAGAAAAATGATTATGATCTAGCAACAAGGCTAAAAGAACAAGAAAACTTACTAATTTTACAAATTAATAAACTAACCAATATAAAGAATAGCAAAATTACCAAAAAAGATATCTTAGAAACTCTTGAAAAGAAAACCAATATTCCTTTACTTGAAAATAAAAAAGAAATCTTTTCTAAAATGAAACAAAATTTACAAAATCAAATTTTAGGTCAAAATAAAGCCAAACAACAAATCTTAAGAGATATATGGTTAAAATTAAATGGAATGACAAAACCCCTGACAATTCTTTTAAATGGTCCTAGTGGTGTTGGAAAAACAGAAACTGTAAAATGCATTGCTAAAAGTATCAAGAAAAGTAATTTTCTTCGTTTAGATATGAGTGAATACAACCTAGATATTTCAGTGAATAAATTAATTGGAGCAAGTGCTGGATATGTTGGTTATGAAGATAGTTATATCTTCCGTAGTGTGCTTGATAATCCCTATTCTATAATATTAGTAGATGAAATCGAAAAAGCCCATCCCCGAGTGTTAAATTTATTTTTACAAATTATGGACGAAGGTTTTGTTACAAGCGCAAAAGGTGAAAAAATTGATTTTTCTAACACAATGATTTTTATGACAAGCAATGTAATGGTAAATAATGGTGTTGGATTTACCAACAAAGAAAATAATTCTTTAAACGAAAACTTCTCTAAAGAATTTTTAGGTAGATTTACTGATGTCATTTCCTTTGACTTTTTAAACGATTCGATTTTAAAAGAGTATACGAAAAAGTATTTAACTAACAAAGCAATAAAATTTTCTCAAATAAAAAAAGAAGCCGAATGTGAAAAATATGGTCTTCGAAATTTAAAGAATTTAATAGATAAATATAATCATGAAATAGATATAGAAATTCCTCTTTAAAATAGTTCACTGTGACTATTTTTTCTTTTCTTAAGGAAAAATAGAAAACTTTATGCTATTGGTTTCTAAAATCATCAATAAAAAACAAGATATTCTGAATTATGGC
>CASDHD010000075.1 GCA_949280095.1 uncultured Bacilli bacterium | reverse complement strand
TAGTGGAAGATCAAAAGGAAAATCCATCAAAAAGTTTTAAAGAAATTTACGACTTAAATAAAGAAACAAATCCTTATTTAAAAAAATTAGAAGATGGAAATAATCACCAGCATTTTGTAACGAAAGAAATTTCTTCGATAGACAAGGCAAGACATAAAATAAAGCTAAAAAAAGAAAGCTTACTCTATGAAATTTTTGAGTGCGATGACTTAGAGGTAGTGAGCTTGCATGGGATGGCAATCGCTAGGACCCCGAAAAATGTAGTAGTAAGTGCAAAAGCAGAGGATGCTATTATAGAAGCAGTTGAATACAAAGAAAATGGTGCACTTTTAGTTGGTGTTCAATTTCACCCTGAAATAGAAGAACAAAGTCCTCTATTTGATTGGCTCGTTTCATCAACTCAAAAATACTTGATATTAGTAAATCGTGAAAATCCTATAAAATATTATCAAAACTATAAAATTGTCCCTTATCATTCAAAATATCCTGGATGTAAAAGAGATAGTAACTTAGAAGAAAATACAGCAATTGCTTGGAAAAAATTCCAAAATTTCTTAAAAGAAAATGACTATCACGCAGAAGTCGAAAGTGCCTATCGAACAAAAGAATTACAAGAGGAAATTTACAAAAGAATAGAAAAAGAAGATGGAAAAGAATATGCTAGAAACTATGTAGCAAAACCTGGGTACAGTGAACATGAACTAGGTCTTGTCATTGATGTTTGTTTACAAAAAGACGGGAAATGGTTTTGGAAATTTGATAAGGAATTGGATACTTTCTTCGCTTTTTTAAAAGAACATTGCGCCGATTTTGGGTTCATTTTACGTTATCCTAAAGGAAAAGAGGAAATTACGAAATATAACTATGAACCGTGGCACATAAGATATGTAGGCTCTATATCAATTGCCAAAGAAATAATGGATAATAACTCGACTTTAGAAGAATACTTGAAAAAGTTGTGATTTTAATTAAAAGAGTTTATACTACCTTTTTAGGTAGGGATGATTATGGATTTAGAAGCACAAACAATGATGAATTTAAAACTTTTATTAAACGACTATAAAACGAAAAAAATGAACATATCTTCTTTTTATAAATGTATAGCGATATTAAATGAGGATTTTATATTTCAAAATCGAATAAAAACGAGAGTAGTTGAAAATAACCTTGGTATGGCGACTTCTCCTAAAACATTAGAAATAAAAATAAATCCAGAAAATAATAAAAGTACTATAGAAAAAGCAACGAGAGAACTGATAAAATATCAATCCAGAGAAGGACAAATACAAGTATTTAATATGTTTTTTATCTATGGATTGTTACATGAAGTAAGACACTTCCAGCAAATTGAAATGGCATTAAATATCATTCCAACACCAGAGTGCATAAAAGAAGCCCATCGCATTTGGTATGAGTTTGTTATAGCGCCTATGTCAGTACAAAAAGAAAGAATATATGAATTGTATAAAAAATATCATCATTTTCTATTTTTTGAACGAGATGCCAATATTGCAAGTCTTAAAATTGTCGAAAAATTATTTGATGACATACTTTTAACAAATTATTGTAGAAGGAACTTAATCAATCATTATAAAGTAGGGTATATCCTTAAGGGGCCTTTTGTGAAATCGCCAGTGGAGTATACTTGTAATCTATTGGGGTGCAATTTTGATTGTACAACTATCGGCGAGTTACCGTTTATAGAAAGACTAGAAGTGGGATTCCCTTTAAAGGATGATGAATATCAACAGTTTTTAACCACTTTCTATACAAGATTTAAATCTAATGAAGAAATGATTGAAAGAATAAGAAAGATTGCTTAAGAAAAGAGTGATAGTATGCCTGAAATAGCAGAAGTAGAAACAGTAAGAAAAACTTTAAAAAAACAAATTCTCAACAAAAAAATAAAGTGTGTAAAAATCCTTTATGAAAAAATGATAGAGTCCGATGTGGAAGAATTTAAAGCTTTACTAAAAGATAATCAGTTTATCGATATCAAAAGAAGAGGAAAATGGTTAATTTTTGAACTAGAAAATCATTATCTTTTAAGCCATTTACGTATGGAAGGAAAATTTTTCTTAAAAAACATAAATGAACCAATTGAAAAACATGAACATGTTATTTTTACATTTCATGATGACACGGATTTAAGATATCACGATACACGCAAATTTGGTCGTATGAATTTAATAAAAAAAGCGGAACTATCGATGAATAAAGCCATTCAAAAGCAAGGATATGAACCTGGAGAAGAAGGATTAACTGCTGATTACCTTTTAGGTAAATTTAAAAATAAAAATCTAGCAATCAAAACTCTTCTATTAGATCAAACTATCATTAGTGGACTTGGAAATATTTATGCAAATGAAGTTTTGTTTTCTTCAAAAATTAATCCATTTAAAAAGGGAAGTTCTATTACCAAGCAAGAAGCCCAAAGTATTATAGAAAGTTCTGCTAAAATTATCAAAAGAGCTATGGAACTTGGTGGTACTACGATTAAAAGTTATACTTCTAGTTTAGGAGTAACTGGACGTTTCCAGCAAGAACTCATGGTGCACAAAAGAGAAAAAGAAGAATGTAAGATTTGTCATACAAAGATTTTAAACGAAAAAATAAATGGTAGAAGTACGTATTATTGTCCCTCTTGTCAAAAATAAGTATATGTGGTAAAATTGAACAAAGAGGGGGTTATTTGATGGAATTTGAAGTGAATTTTAATCAATATATAATGAAATATATAGAAAAATGGAAAGGGTATCCACTTAAAGAGATTTATAAAAATATAATAAAAGATATAAAATCTTTTATATTGTTAAGTTGCAGTGAAAAAGTAAAAACGAGCGATGAAATGAAAACTTTAGAGAATGAATTGGTTTGGCAAACTAAAAATTTAGAACCAAACGAACAACCACATTACATTATAGCAAGTACAGGTAAGAGAAAGCCTCATGGCTATAGTAGATTAATGGAAGCTTGCCAGGAAAAAGAAAGTGACATGATAAGATTTATCGATATTTTTCTAACATTCAAAGAAATGATGATTGGATACAATAAAGAATATCATTTAAAATTTGAAAATCTAATTGTATTATGTGCGTTATTAGAAGTAGTAGTTGATTCTTTTATGGAACATTTAGAAGAATATAAACAACAAATGCAAGAAATGAAAGAAAAACTCCAAAATAATGAAGTTCCAACTTTGAAAAAAATTAGTAGATGTGAAGAATTACAAATTTTTCTCCAAGAGACTTTTATAAATGGAATTCATCCAGAAGATTTAACCAGAAAAAGAACAATAAAGAGTTTTTTATCCAAAGATGAAAATAAACCTATACTTTAAAAATAGGCTTATTTTTTATTTCGAAATCATAAGTATGAGTATTATGTAAGAGATCGTAGATAAGAGCGGATTTGATTTCTGTCTTATATTGTATAGAAGTTTTATCGACTTGGGTGGAAATAGAAAAATCTTTTTTGATAGAATGTATATACTCTTTTCCGCGTCTAGTAAAGCCTAAAATTCTAATGTAAGACAACTCTTTTATATTTTCACTTTTTTGTATGCCAAGAAGGATATGAATACACATACGATTAATCTTATTATAAGTATAACGTTTTGTTTTTACTTTTTGCATAAAAGTTGCAAAGTCTTCGCTCTCTATCATGCCTGAGACTAAACGGCTTTCAATTCCTTCATCGACAGTTAAAAAATTTTCTAGATGAGGAGTAGAAAGGATTTTGGTCTTTAATAATTTAAAAAATAGAGTTTGATCAAAAGGAATAATAGCATCAAGACTTTCCTTTGGTAAAAAACTTTTAATATCTTCATGAAGAAAAAGTTTATTTCGAATATTTGAGGCACTAATGATTTGTTCGTTACTTGTTAAATCATGATAATCACTTGTTCTTTTAATAGAAATAGGAGTAATGGAATATCGATTCTGCTTAATCGCCTTGATATAAGAAATCGCGAGCAAGTCATTAGGATGATTAAAGTTGACATGATGAGGAATTGCTTTTGAAAGAGCGGTAGGATAGTTAAGACCTTTATCTAATAGGGCACGTACTTTCTCTTGATAGGTATCTTCTAAAATATAATCAACGATTTCATTCAACACTTGGATATTATGAAGTTCACTACCAAAAACGAGTTTATCAACTCTAAAGTGGTGAAGAATTGTAACTGCAGTAGAAGCAAAAATATCGGCGGATTGTGTTCCAAAAAGAGTAGGAAGCTCTAGTACTATATCAACACCATATAAAAGGGCAAGATTTGTTTTTTCCTCCTTCGTTAAAATGCTTACTTCGCCCCGTTCTAGAAAATATCCATTTAATGCGAGAATAAGTAAAGAATTTGGATACATTTCTTTAATTTTTTTTATATGATAAATATGTCCGTTATGTAGAGGGTTGTATTCACATATTATGCCGATTTTTTCCATAATAATCTCCTTTTTTCTCATAGTTTAGCACATGATTGCATAAAAAATAAAGTAGATTGTAGGAACTTTCATTTTATAGTATAATTAATATAGGTGAAGATTATGATTATAGAGTTAAATAAAATACTAAATACTGGTTTAGATGTAAAGGAAGATGTTGTACTTTCTAAAGAGTTATATGAAAATGCTGATATTTTAGACATAAAAAAATTACATATAGAGGGAAATATTCATTATGATTATGAAAATAATTTGTGTTTAGATTTAGTTGTAGATGGCATTTTTTTGTTACAAGACTCCATGACTTTAGAGCCGATTGACTATCCATTTTCAACTCAAATCGATGAAAAAATAGAAGATATTGCAATTTCTTGTGGAAATTTTTACGAAAAAAGTAAAAATGCACTTGATATTAGTGAGATTTTATGGGAAAATATTGTACTGGAAATTCCTATTCGTGCTACCCAGGCAAATCGTGAAGATTTAAATTTAAAAGGTAGCGGTTGGGAACTGGCTCAAGAAGAGAAAGAAAAAATAGATGCAAGGCTCACAAAATTAACAGAGTTACTTGAGGAAGGAAGGGAATAAACTATGTTAAAATTCGATATTCAAAGATTTGCTGTTCCATTTAGAAGAACAAGTAAAACAAAGAAAAGAATGCGTCGTACACACTTAAAAAAAGAAGTAGGTGCTATTACAACATGTGCTAAATGTGGTGCTGCAATAAGACCTCACCGTGCTTGTACAAAATGCGGAAACTACAAAAATCAAGAAGTAATAAAAACTACAGAAGAAAAATAGTTACTATTCACAGTCAAAATGAGAGATAAAATAAAATATCTCTTATTTTTT
>CASDHD010000074.1 GCA_949280095.1 uncultured Bacilli bacterium | reverse complement strand
AACAATTATTTTATCGTTTTCATAAGAGACATCAATATTTTCGCCTTTTATTTGAAAATTTTCAACAAGATATGGAGTATCTATTTCATAAGTATCTTTCGTTGTTGTAAAATTGTTTAAGGAAAAGGAAATGCTTTCTATATCTTTTTGAATAGCAACCATTTCTTCTTGCAAAATATTGCTCTCTACTCCATCAACTTGATACGAAGCTTCTATGTCATCCAAAATTTGATAAAGTAAATACTGAGTAGCGAAATAAGCCTCCTCACTTTTTCTATCCTTATAACCATAACCAAAATACAAAGTCTGAGAAAACTTTTTCAAAATATCTTTTCGAAAATATGCATCCCTTTCTACGTAATCACTTCTTCCGACAGAATAGGACATTTTAGGACTTACCTCATAAAGAGGATTACCATACTCATCCGTAATCTTTGTAAAATTCTTTACTAAAGTTATTTTACTAAGTGGAATATAAATAGAAAATGTAGAATTTGCCCGCCCCTCCTCTGTAAAACTTTTTGCATTTACCTTTGCAAAAAACAACATACTGCATACAACCCCTAAACAACATACTACGATTCTTTTTTTCATTTAAACTCTCCTCTTTGGGAAGTGAGTAAACCAAAAATAGCATAAAAAAAAGACAAAGTAAAATGTCTAAAATAAAGAAAGTTGCTTCACTTTTGGCGAATTCGTGCGCGAATAAAGCGACTTTGCCCTGCATTTAGGAAAATCAGAATAAAATTAACCAAAAGTGTAGAAATGTAAACTCCTTCAAAAAAATTTGTAAGAAGACTAAATGGCAGGATGAGTAACCCCAATAGAACACTATAAAAAAATATTCTTTTCTTCGAATATGGCGAAAAAGAAGATAAAGGAGCCAAAAATACTAAAACAAATAAAACTGTGCTCGAAAATATATGGTTCAAAATAAAAGCCATATCACTCTTCCAAAAACCATAAAAAACTAATGTCAATAAATAAACGCCATAACTATAAAGAGGAATTTCTTTTTTATAATACATATCAAAGCATAAAAGGATAAGAGATAAAATCGTAATCAAAACCGAAGAAGTAAAAATAGCACTCACATTATTTCCGATAATTCCATCTATATAAGAATAGACAAACAAATGACTTTCTTCTAATAAATTAGAATAGTTATATTGTTGCAAATAATAAAGAACTCCTACTAATAACAGTTTACCTAAAACAATAAAATGTAAATCAAGGTCTTTTCGACTAATTAAAAATGTATTCAAAAAAAGCAATATTGTAACACTTACGAGAAAAACACAAATATTGGTCGAAATAGGAACAATCAAACTAAACAAAAGTCCATAAAATCTATTATTAAAAGGATTTTTATTCTTAAAAACAAGATCAAACAACAACCCAATTCCAAATCCACATACAGGATACATCAAAATCAAAAAAAGATGTGAAATAGGATAGAATCCATTACTATAAGGAAGCCACGCATTTTTATACCAACCATACGAGATAAAAAGAAAAAGAAAAAAATAGAGTTTTTGCGTTAAACTTACAGAAATTATTTTATGTAATTTATTCACGCTTATCACCTCTTAAATACTGATATAAAGGAATATAAGAAGGACAAATATAGGTACATAAACCACAATGCATACATTTCACTTGCATCCCTAGCTTATAAGCCAAAAGAGGATTGGAATGAAAAGGACAAATACTGATACATTTCCCACATTTTATACACTTTTTTGCTACTCTTTTTACTTTTTTCATAATAATAATTCCATCTAAATCTCGCGTAACAATAAGTCTATTCAAATCTAATACCGTTCCTTGCATCATTCCATTGGCATAAAAAGCACAATCTCCTAAATCTTCAGGATAAAACTTTTTAAAAATATCAAGTACTTTTACGCCTAATTTTGTCTTAACAACCATTGGGTTCGTAGTACCATTACCACTAATCGTAATATATTTTTCTAAAATAGGGATTCGTTTTTTTAAATTCAAATAAATTTCATAAACCTCACTCGCTTTTAAATATACATCATGATCCTTCATGTGTAAATATTTCTTTAAAAACGGTTCTTTTCCAATCAAAAACAAATCTTCTACTAATTTGATTTCAACATTTTTATACATTCCTAAAACATTTTGATATGCCATAATAGTTTTATTATCCGTATTTTTTAAAGCAATATACGCTCTACTCTTTGGATATACATTTAACAAAGCATCAATCGTATCTGCAATAGATTTAGTATGTTCACGTTGCAAAAAAGCTTCATTTTCAATATAAGGTTCATCATCAATTCCAGAAATCAAAAAAGTAACAAGCCCATCTTGTAAAAGTTTTTCTTTTATTTTTGTATTATAAATACCCTCTATAATATCTTGCTTCGATAAATTATTGATTTTTTTACGTGTAGCATACGTTTTTTCTCTTTTTTCTTGAAAATCATTTAAAAATACTAAACAATTGACTTCTTCTCCATTTGACAAAATATTTTTTTCCACACTTTTTAAAGTACCTGAAACTGGTGAATAAACATCTTGATAAAGCATACTTGCTTTTTTAATATGTACTTCTTTTTTTAAATCTTCTTTTTTAGGCGGAAAAGGAATGTAAACAAAATCAGGGGTAAGATATTCTTCCGATTTATCCTTAATTTGAATTGTTACATCTTTATCCAATTTAATTAATTTTGCCATAACTTCCACCATACACATTGTATCAAAAAGCAAAAGAGTTGTCTATGATACAAAGTTTAGATATAATAACAAGTAATAATGAATATGGTATTTTCTACTTAAAATCTTTCAAAAACTGAAACAAGTTTTTGGCAACATCATCTGGTAATAACTCTTGCAATTCTTCGATAGAAGCTTCTTTCATTTTAGCAACACTACCATACTTTTTAATAAGCAATTTCTTACGTTTTGCACCAATACCACTAATATTATCCAAAACACTTCCAATACTTCCTTTACTACGAATTGCTCTATGATATGTAATGGTATAACGATGCACCTCATCTTGCATTCGAGTCAAATAATGAAAAACATTACTCATCGGATCTAAATCGATGACCTCATAAGTATCTCCACGAATCAAATCATTCGTTCGGTGATGATCATTTTTACGTAAACCGCACACCATAATCTTCACATTCAACTCCTCCAAAACCTCTTTACAAGCATTAATCTGATTCATACCACCATCAACAATAATCAAATCAGGTGTCTCACTTTTTTCTAAAAGCATTCGATAATATCTTCTATAAACGACCTCTTTCATCGTATGATAATCATCATTTTTATCAACTTGTACCTTGTATTTGCGATAATCATTTTTACTAGGACGTCCATTTTTAAAAACAACCATCCCACTTACCGAAAAATTTCCAAAAAGGTTAGAATTATCAAACAAATCAATACGATTTAAATGATTTAAACCTAATAATTCCTTTAACTCTTCATTCGCAGATTCAGTTCTATATTCATCTTTTTTAATCAACTCTAGTTCATTTTCCAAATTGATTTTAGAATTCATAATCGCCATTTCCACAAGCTTTTTCTTTGGTCCTCTTGTTGGCACTAAAAATTTAGTCGACAACAAGCTTTCTAAAAGTTCTCCATTCATATCAGGCATAATCAAAATTTCTTTAGGAATTTCATGCTTACTATAAAAATTCATAATATATTCATCGATAGTCTCCGCAGCTTCACTAACAACTGGAATTATTTCCGATTTTCCACCAACCATCTTGCCATTTCGTAAGAAAAATAGTTGAACACTAATATAACCTTTATCAAAATAGTATCCTATAACATCACGATTGACTAAATCATGAAGTTCCACTTTTTGTTTATCCATAATAATTTTAATATACTCAAGTTCTTTTTTTATTTCTAAGGCCATTTCAAAGTTTAAAGCTTCACTATAACTTGCCATCTTCTCTTCCAAACGATGTACAAGAATCTTATCATTTCCATTCAAAAAACTTAAAATTTCACGTTCCATTTCTTCCAATTTATCTTGACTAAGTTCTTTACTACAATATCCTAAACATTCTCCAATATGATAATACAAGCACAAATCTTTTTTACTTCCTTCACATTTTTTTAGCGGATACACTCGGTTCAAAAGTGTTACAATTCTCCTTGCTGCATAAGCATTAGGATAAGGACCAAACAACTTTTTATTGTCCTTTTTTCGAATATTTAAATAACGAGAAACTTTCACTCTTGGATAGGGCTTAGCAATATATTCAATATATGGATAACTTTTATCATCTTTTAACAAAACATTGTATTTAGGATTGTATTCTTTAATAAGATTTAACTCAAGAACAAAAGCTTCCAATTCGCTTCCTGCAACAATATATGTGAAATCAGCAATTTCTGAAACCATTTTTTTCGTTTTTCCAGTCTGTGTACGATTAAAGTAAGAAGAAAGTCTACGATGCAAATTTTTAGCTTTTCCTACATAAATAATTGCGCCATCATTGTTACGCATTTGATAGCTTCCAGGTAAATGTGGAACTAAAGCTAATTTTTCCTTAAACATAGGCATTTCTCCCTTTCATTCCTATTATACTATAATTTTCTAAAAAAATAAGATATAATAAACTAAGGTGCAAAGAAATGAAATTATTAAATACGTTTACTTATGAAATAAAAAAATCAAAGTTTATTGCCTATGCCTATAAAATTGATACAAAAGAAGAAGCTCTAAGCCTTTTAGAAAATTTAAAAAAAGAACATAAAAAAGCAAGACATATTCCCTATGCTTATAAAATAGATCATTTTATTCGCAAAAGTGATGACAAGGAGCCATCTAATACAGCAGGAACTCCTATTTATACTTTAATTGAAAAGAATAACTTAAATCATATTTTTATCGCCGTGGTTCGTTATTTCGGTGGCATCAAGCTAGGAGCTGGTGGACTTACTCGTGCATACTTAAACACCGCGAAAGAAGTAATAAAAGAAAGGAAATCCTAAATATGCCTTTAGTAACTATTATCATACCTGTTTATAATACAGAAAAATTTTTAAAAAATTGCTTAGAGTCAGTAGTAAATCAAACTTACAAAAACATAGAAATTATTGTAATTGATGATGCTAGTACAGACCAATCAAATAAAATTATAAAAAACTTCGAAAAAACGTTTAAAAATATAAAAGGAATTTATTTGAGTAGTCACTTTGGAATTTCTATTGCCAGAAACATAGGAATAGATTTAGCACAAGGGAATTATATTTTCTTTTTAGATAGTGATGATTAAACATTTTGCGAAACTAACAAATTAAATTTAAATTGTAAATAGAGCAAATA
>CASDHD010000073.1 GCA_949280095.1 uncultured Bacilli bacterium | reverse complement strand
AAAATATCTTTCAAAAAATAATAGGATGGTTCAAACATGATTAATAAAATTTGGGGATTTTTTATTATCATCGGTATTATTTTTACTATATTTTTTGGAGACATAAGCGAATTAAATGAAACCGTTTTAAATAGTGCCTCAAATGGAGTGCAAATGGTGATGGACTTGCTTCCTATTATTGTACTTTGGTCGGGAATGATGAAAATTGCTGAAAAAAGTGGAGTGCTCTTTAAAATTGGGAATTTTGTAAAACCGGTATTAAGTAAACTTTTTCCTTCTTTAAAAAAAGATTCAAAAGCTCTAGGCTATATTACTTCGAATATTGTCGCAAATGCTCTCGGTCTTGGAAGTGCTGCAACCCCTTTTGGTTTAAAAGCTATGGAAGAAATGCAAAAAGAAAACAAAAAAAAGGATGAAGCTAGTGATGCCATGATTACATTTTTAGTTCTCAATACAAGTGGAGTCACGATTGTTCCTACAACTGTTATTGCTCTTCGTATGATGCATGGTAGTGCCAACCCAGAAGAAATTATTATAACAGCCATTCTTGCAACTATTTGTGCATCTGTTGCAGGCTTAACACTTGATTATATCCGAAGAAAAAGGAGGGTAAAATGAGTACAATATCGAAATTAATCATTCCTTTATTTGTTTTATTCGTAGTTTTTTACGCATTCAGAAAAAAAGTTATGATTTACGATACTTTCTTAGAAGGGGCAAAAGAGGGATTAATTACTGTTTTTCATATATTTCCCTCCATCGTGGCGATGGTATTTGCCATCAATATTTTTTTAAACAGTCATATTCTAGAAACTCTTTTTGGTATCATTTCTCCAATTTTAACCAAAATAAATTTGCCCATTAATATTTTACCAATGGCCTTTGTAAGGCCTATTTCAGGAACAGCATCATTAGCTATTATGAATGAAATATTCATCGATTTTGGTCCTGATTCTTTTGTTGGAAGACTTGCATCCACTATTCAAGGGTGTACAGATACGACAATTTATGTACTAGCACTTTATTTTGGCAGCATTAAAATTAACAAAACTAGATATGCTTTATCAACAGGATTATTTGCAGATTTTATTGGAATTGTTGCCAGTTTTATTGTAGTGAGCTTTCTTTTTTGAATAGCCTATTATTAGGCTTAAATACTAGAAAAACCGTTATTTTTCAGTCCGATTTCGGCGCCCACAATTTGACAACCTATAAAGAATATGATAACATAGAAACCGTTCCGCAAAAAAAAGAGGTAGAGAAAAAATGAAAAAATTACCGTCGGTTAAGGCCGCAATGGCCCTAACCACGATCCTTCTAATCAACTTATGTACAATGAAAGCAATAGAAGGAACAAAAAAAGGGATGGATAGCATTGCTATTCTTCCTACGCAGAATAAATTGGTAAGTAGTATTGATAATAACAGATTATCAAGTGATATTGTAGTTAATGAGATATTAGCTGTAAGTGAAGAAGCTAACAAAGAAACAAAAAGTGAGACAAAAGAGGAAGAAAAACCAAAAATTGTCTATGATGGAATGACTTTAGAACAGTTAGCAAAAAAATTAGATAAAAATCTAAAATCAACATTAAAGGGATATGGAATGACATTTGCCAAGTCATCAATAAAATATGGTGTAGATCCTTATCTTGCTCTAGCAATTGTTCTACATGAAACTGGATGTTCCTCTGGTACATGTAGTTACCTTACAAGAGTATGTAATAATGTAGGTGGAATGAAAGGTTCTGGTTCTTGCGGAGGAAGTTCTTATGCTAAGTTCAAATCCTTAGATGCAGGAATAGAGGCATTCTTTAAAAATCTATCTAAAAATTATTACAAAAAAGGACTAAAAACACCTGAGTCAATAGGAAAAAAATATGCGGAAAGTACGACTTGGGCAAGTAAAATTCGTTACTATATGAAAAAAATAAAAAACAGTTAATGTTGATCTAAAAGAAAAGTGTAAAGTAGCATTTTTCTTTTTTCTTGCCTTTTTTCTATATTAAAGTTATAATATCTTTATATATGATAAAGGGGATTGATATCATGGATAATCAAAACACAAATGGATTAAATGAAAATAAGACAGAATTAGGAGTAAATCCAATGTCAATAGATAATCCAAATAATCAAGAAATATCTTCACAAGTGTCCAATACGATACCTGAAGAAGAAAGCGGAAACACAGGGAGTACTGTTGTACCAACTCCTTTAGAAACAATTAATCTAAATGAGACTATAGAACCTGTAAAACCAACTCTAGATTCTATTTTAAATGGAAATATAGAGAATAATGAAGGTGGAGCAACTCCAAACCCAACGCCAATCCAACAGATTGATACTTTGGAAAGTTTAGAGCCAACTACAACCACAGTTGTAGAAGAACCTAATAGAAATACAATTCCACAAGCGCAAGAGGAAACGACTTCAAACGATGCAGTGGTAGATAGAAGTGCAGAGACTCTAACAAATCCAATAGTTAAGGAAAAAATAGAAACTCCAACTTTAACAGTAGAGACTATAGAAGCAGATGGACAATCTCCACAAGCGAATATAATACCAGAAGAGCCCATTATGGAAAAAATTGAAGAAATACCAAATACAAATTCAGTAGAAAACGAAGCACCTAATTTAACAGAAGCAACACCTATAACTACAGAAACGATACCTGAAACATTAGAGATGCCTTCTGAACCAAGTGTAGAGCCAACACTTCCTCCTGTTGATGATTTTAATGAAGTACCTGTACCACCAACGACAGATGGAGCAGGAAAAAATAGAAAAAAAGGAAATAAGAAAAAAATATGGGTTTTACTACTTATTTTAATTTTAATTATGGCGATAGGATTTGGAGTTTACTACTTCTTAACGATGGCAAAAAATTCATCAGAAAAAATAATCAATACAAAAGATGTACAAGTAGAATTAGGAAATACTTTATCAACTAATATTGAAGATTATGCAACCATTTCGGGATATAACAAAAATGATTGTTCTTTAAATTTAGATGATGTTAATGTTGAAAAAGTAAGTACTTATAAATACACCATTACTTGTGGTAAGACAAATGTAGAAGGCATCGTTATTGTAGATGACACAACAAAACCAGAAGTTGTAACAAATGATGTAATCGTTACGCTAAATTCTACTTTAAATGCTGAGGATTTCATAGAAGAGTGTAAAGACGCTTCTAAATGTTTCTATCATTTTCAAACCGATGTAGATGAACTAACAAAAAAACTTGGAGAATATGATGTAGAAATTTTGGTAAGTGATGAATATAATAATCAAAGTATTGTAATCGCAAAATTAACAGTAGCAAGGACAGCACCAGCAAAATACTTAACTTGTAAAAAAGAAGAAGATACTCTTATTGAAATCTATAAAATTGGTATTGATGCAAGTGACAATTTCTACAATGCCGTTAGAACATCAGAATACATATATAATAATTTGAATGATTATAATAATGCAGTAAACGATTATAAAGCAACAAATAGTTTAAATAATCGAACAGGTGATGCAACTTATAATGAACAAAAAATGAGTATTCTTATAAAAGAAAATAAAACATTAGAAGATATGAATAAAGATTTTAATGGAAATCTTCCAAAAAATTCTATTGTTTTAAGAGCTTACTTATCAGGACTTGGTTATACTTGTAATTAAAAGAATTTTAAAGATGACGAAAAAACAGTTGTCTTTTTTGTTTGCTTTCATTATGTATATTTTTTATTTTCTCATACACTATACAAGAGGTGAAAGAATGTCTAAATTAAAAGTATATGTCTATGCTATATGTAAAAATGAAAGCAAATTTGTAGAAAACTATGTCAAAAGTATGAACGAAGCGGACGGTATTTATGTTTTGGATACTGGGTCCACAGATGATACAGTAGAAAAACTAAAAAAATTACAGGTAAATGTAAAGCAAGAGATTATAAAACCTTTTCGTTTTGATATTGCCAGAAATAAATCTTTAGAAATGGTGCCGATGGATGCCGATATTTGTGTTTGTACTGACTTTGACGAAATATTTACACCTGGTTGGAGAGAAAAACTAGAAAAAACATGGTTAAAAGAAAATCCAACAAGAGTGGAGTATTTATATAACTGGAGCTTTGATGAAAAAGGCAACCCCGCTACTACCTTTTATATGTCTAAAATTCATAAAAGAGATGCTTATGTTTGGCATCATCCTGTTCATGAAGTATTAAAATGTATAAAAGGAACCGACAAAAGTGTCATCGTAGAAGAAATGGTATTAAATCACCATCAAGATGTAAAGAAAAAAAGAAGTAGTTATTTACCTTTACTAGAATTAAGTGTAAAAGAAGAACCTGAAGATGATCGAAACATGCATTATTTAGGAAGAGAATACATGTATTATGAACGATATAATGAAGCTATCGATACTTTGCTAAAACATTTAAACTTAAAGACAAGTACATGGAAGGATGAAAGAGCTGCTTCTATGCGTTTTATTGCAAGGTCTTACTTAGGATTAAAAAGACCAATAGAAGCTAAAATGTGGTATGAATTAGCTATAAAAGAAGCACCTTACTTAAGAGAAGCATATGTCGAACTTGCAGGGGCTTATTATACAGAAGAAAACTACGAAAAAGCTTATCATTATCTAAAAGAAGCGAGTAAAATTAAAGAAAAGCCAGTAACTTATATTAATGAAGATTTCTGTTGGAATGTTTATTTTTATGATATGTTAAGTGTAACAGCCTTTTATGTGGGAAAAAAAGACGAAGCCATTGAAAACGTAAAAAAAGCACTAGAAATGGATAAAGAAAATGAGAGATTACAAAAAAATTTAGAACTTATGAGTGAATAAAAAATAGTCTGAGTAAACTCAGGCTATTAATTTGGCATGAATGACTAAACGATCTGAATGATTAGAACAAGTTGACAATGTTAAAATTTTATCACCAGGATTAACTTCAACTCCAAAATCTTCAATACTGCGTCCTTTAATCAAATCAATGAACTCCACAAATTCATTATCATCTGCAAAATAGGTTTTTAAATAATCATTAGTTTTTGGGACTTTATAAATGGAGAATATTTGGTACTGATTACTTTCATAAAGCGTATCAAAAGAAATGATTAAATTGTCAGGATTTGAATACCAAGTTTTTTTATAAGCGTTAGCAAGAGTACCAAACATGATATCACTATAATACATATTATGCCCAAAAATAATTGTGTTAGTATCTAATATATAGTTATTGTTCCGATAATCCATAAAAATCCAACCATTTTTATCACTTTCATTATACAAATTATGTTTTAAATAATAATCATTATCATTTGCTTGTACTACAGGATAATCGACATTTGTTTCATTTACACGTATCCACCCAACAACATCAGAATTAATAGATAAAATAGAGGCGATAT